>CAZHIV010000546.1:0-11145 GCA_964532675.1 uncultured Planctomycetaceae bacterium | reverse complement strand
GCTGCCATTCTCTCCGATCCGCAGCAGCGTGGTGGGGCCGTTGAGGTCCACCATGTGCACGTTCAACGCGCCGCCGTCTCGGAAGTCGAACATCGCCTCCAGACCGGCTCCGCCCATGCGAGCCCGATAGACTTCGTGGTTCAGCGCCTGGCCGCCGTCCACCACGTAGCCGTAGCGAACCTTGCCGAATGCCAGCAGGGCCCAAACGGCACTGGCGTCGTCGGAGTAGTACACGCCCTTGTCGCAGTTGACCAACGAGATCGCGCCAACCGAGAGGCCGGCGTTGAACATGCTGCCCGGCGCCGTAACGGTGCGAAAGCCGTAGCCGGCGATTTCATTGGCCGAGAAGGCCGCGTCGGCCGCGGCGTTGCCGGTCTTGCCCGTTCCGTTGATCGTGAACGGCCCGAACGTCCAGCCGATACCCTCATAGCGAATCACTTCCTGCTCGGAGAACGGCACGTCGGCGCCGTCGCTGACATTGAAGAACGTCGTTCCGGTGGACGGCGGCGCCGTGGCATTGAGCGCTCGGTTCTGATGCCAGCCGGCGCCAAACAGTGTGCCGCCACCCGAGGGCGGGATGTGAATGCAGAACGGTTTGGTCGGATCATCGGTGGCCACGGCAAACATTCGTCCGTGGCGATCCCCCAGCAGCGTTTCGCCGCTGGCAATGGCGTCGTTGATCTTTTGTGAGTTCCCCAGCCCAGTCGCCTTGCTGATCGTGCTCAGGTCGTTGGGGTCGTAAGCGACGCAGCCTAAATCGTCGACAAGATCCTTGCCGCCTGCGTAAAGATTGAAAATCGGGTCGATCTTTACCACCACGACCTTGGCAGGTTCTTGTCCCCCACCCGATGCAGCAGTCGCCAACAACAGAAAAACGGAGAGGAAATAACGAAGCATCGAACGTCCTTTCGTTTCGAGAAGGCGATCAACAATCGGCCGGAGCACGCATTGGATAGTGTTCAAATGTATACTACATCAGGTGGCCAATTTCAAGGCGCCTGTCAAAAAATTTGTTTTCCGCCCTCTTCGGAGGCATGCGCCCGTGGGAGAAGCCTTTGCAATAGCACGCTTCGCCTCAACCATTGCCTTTCTAAGAAGCAGAGAGAGAAGAACTTCCATTATTCGAAGACCCATGACAGCTCTTGATCCAAGGTGTTACAATACGTGCGTCCGCACTTTTCATCTGCCGGTCGAGGACGACCGTGGTTGTTCGGGAAAGGAACCGCCGTGACTACGCCGCCGTTTGTTCATCTGCATTGCCATAGTCACTACAGCCTGTTGGACGGCGCCAGCCCGATCGAGGCCATGGTCGGCCGGGCGAAAGAGCTCGGCATGAGCGCCCTGGCGATTACCGACCACGGCAACCTGTACGGCGCGCTGCAGTTCTACGAAGCGTGTCGCGAGGGTGGCATCAATCCGATCGTCGGGTACGAGGCCTATGTCGCGCCGGCCAGCCGGTTCGAGCGCGCCGCCGGCGCCAAGGGCGACACGAGCTACCATCTCACGCTGCTGGCCGCCAATCGCACGGGCTTCGACAACTTGATGCAGCTCTCCAGCAAGGCTTTTCTGGAAGGCTTTTATCACAAGCCCCGCGTCGACCGCGAGCTGCTCGAAGCGCACCGCGAAGGGATCATTTGCCTGAGCGGCTGCGTTTCCGGCGAGCTGAGCCGCACGCTGCTCGCCGGCAACACGGCGGACGAAGCCTTGGCCCGCGGCGAGGAATTGGCCGCCTGGTTCCAGCGCGTCTTCGGCGACCGGTACTTCATCGAGATCCAGAACAACGGCCTCGACGTGCAGCGGCAGGCGCTGGAGCTGTCGGTCGACCTGGCCCGCCGGATGGGTCTCCCCTTGGTGGCCACGAGCGACGCCCACTACGTCCGCCGCGAGGACGCCGAAGCTCAGGACGTGTTGCTGTGCATCAACACCGGCAAGTTCCGCACCGATACGAACCGCATGCGGATGGAAGGCGACCAGTTCTATCTCCGCGGCCCGGAAGAGATGTACGCGGCGTTTCCCGGGCTCGAAGATGCCGTGGCCCGCAGCCAGCAGATCGCCGACGGCGTCGATTTGCAATTGGAGCTGGGCCGGCGGCACTTTCCCACCTTCGCGCCGCCGGAGTCGAAGACGCCAAGCGAATACCTGCGCGAGCTGTGCGAGGCGGGCCTGCGGGAGCGGTACGCGGGCGAGCCGGCCCGCTGGCGCGACAATGACCCGCACAGCGGCGAGCTGAGCGATGAAGTCCGCAGCCGGCTCGACCGCGAGCTGGACGTGATCGACAAGCTGGGCTTCTGCGACTACTTCCTCATCGTGTGGGACTTTGTTCGTCACGCCACCGAGCGCGCCATCCCGTGCACGGCCCGCGGCTCGGGCGTCGGCTCGCTGGTCTGCTACGCCCTGCGGATCAGCCACGTCTGCCCGCTGCACTACGGCCTGTTGTTCGAGCGCTTCCTCGACGAGAACCGCCGCGAAGCGCCCGATATCGACATCGACTTTTGCAAGGACCGCCGCGGCGAAGTGATTCAATACGTCAAGGACAAATACGGTGAGGCGAATGTGGCACAGATCGGCACGTTCGGCACGCTGGCTGCCCGCGCGGCCATCCGCGACGTCGGCCGCACGCTCGGCATGCCCCTGTTCCGCGTCGACCAGGTCGTCGCGATGGTGCCCGACCAGCTCGGCATCACGCTCGAAGTCGCTTTGCAGCAGAGCGACGAGCTGCGTCGCGCGTACGACTCGGACGGCGAAATCCGCGAGCTGATCGACCTGGCGCGGAAGATCGAGGGCCTGGCGCGGAACGTCGGCACGCACGCCGCCGCCGTCGTCATCGCCGAGCGGCCCGTCGAACAGTACGTGCCGCTGCAATACGTCAAGGGCAAGACGGAAGTCATCACCCAATGGGCGATGGGCGACGTCGAGCGGGCCGGCCTCTTGAAAATGGATTTCCTCGGCCTGCGAAACCTCACCATTTTGGCCAAGGCCGTGGCGCTCGTCGCCGAGTCGCGCGGCGAGCGGATCGATCCGCAGGCGTTCCCGCTCGACGACGGCGAAACGTTCGCCTTGCTGTGCCGCGGCGAAACGAAGGGCATCTTCCAGCTCGAAAGCGGCGGCATCCGCGACCTCTTGCAGCGGATGAAGCCCGACCACTTTCGCGACATCATCGCCACCAACGCCCTGTACCGCCCCGGCCCGCTCGAGGGCGGCATGGTCGACGACTACATCGAGGTCAAGAACGGCCGCAAGCAGGCCTACTACCCGCACCCGATGATGCGCCAGGTGCTCGAAGAGACGCACGGCGTGATGGTCTTCCAGGAGCAGGTAATGCAGATCCTCAACCTGCTGGGCGGCATCGAGCTGGCCGACGCGTACAGCTGCATCAAGGCCATCAGCAAAAAGAAGCTGCCCATCATCGCCAAGTTCCGCGAGGAGTTCATCGACGGCGCCCGGCAGCGCGGCCTGGACAAGAAAAAGGCCGAGGACCTCTTCGGCCAGATCGAAAAATTCGCCGGCTACGGCTTCAACAAGTCGCACAGCACCGCCTACGCCCTGATCGCCTACCAGACGGCGTATCTCAAGGCCCATTACCCGGTCGAATTCATGGCCGCCTTGCTCTCCGGCGACATCCCGGGCCGCAACTTCAAGAGCAAGGATTCGCTCGTCGAGCATCTGGAAGACTGCCAGCGGATGGGCGTCGAGGTCGTGCCGCCGGACGTGAATCGTTCCGAGGTCGATTTCGCGGTTGTGAGAAAGGAAACGGGGACTGTCCCCCTATCCTCCTCAAGGGGACTGTCCCCGTTTCCTGCGGCGGACGGCAAGATTCTGTTTGGCCTCAGCGCGATCAAAGGCTGCGGCAGCGGGGCCTCGGAGGTGATCGTCGCCGCCCGCCGCGACGGCGGACCCTATACGAGCCTGTTCGACTTCTGCGAACGCGTCGACCCCCAGGCCTGCGGCCGCGCGGCCATCGAAACGCTCGTGAAAGCCGGGGCCCTCGATTCGCTCGGCGCCCGGCGCGCCCAGCTTATGGCCGCCATCGACCGGGCCATGCAATGCGGTGCCGCCGTGCTCGCCGACCGCCGCAGCGGCCAGCGCGGCCTGTTCCAGGACGCCGAGGAAGATTCCGCATCGGCCTCCAACGGCGCGTTGCCCGACCTGCCCGAGTTCGGCGAAAAAGAGCGGCTTGCCATGGAGAAGGAGGTGCTCGGCTTTTACCTCACCAGCCATCCGCTGGCCGAGCACGAGGCCACGCTGCGCACCCACTGCACGCACACCAGCTCGCAGCTCGCCGGCCTCGAAGCCCGCACCGAAGTGCTCGTCGGCGGCATGCTGGCCGCGATCAAGTTCTCGCACACCAAGAACCCGCGCCCCGGCAGCTCGCACACCAAGTACGCCATGTGGGATTTGGAGGACTTCGACGGCCTCGTGCGGTGCATCCTTTGGCCCGAACAGTTCGCCGAGTTCGGCCAGATGGTGCAAGCCGACGCCATCCTGGCCATGCGGGCCACGATCGACCGCCGGCCCGGCAGCGAGGACGTCAACCTCATCGTGCAGGAGCTGATCTCGCTGGAAGAGCTGTCGGCCCGCTACACCAGTGGCGTCGTGATCCGCGTGCTGGAAGACGCGCACGGCGCCGACGCGCTGGCGGCGCTGCGCGAAATCGTCCGCGGCTATCCCGGCGGTAAGCCGCTCCGCCTGCGGCTCGAACTATCCGCCGGCGGCAGCGTCACGCTCGACTGCGCGAAGAGCGGCGTAGCGATCGACCCCGAGCTGCGCCGCCGCGTCGACGACCTCCTGGGCCCCGGCAACTTCCGCCTCATCGGCGCCGCCCCGCGCCCCGCCCCGCCACCCCACGCCGCCAACGGCCGCCGCCGGGCAATGGCCCGCAGCTAACACTCGTTCTATTTAGCTACGCACCTGCTGCGCAGTCGGCAGGAATCAAGGCCATTGTTAGCCTTAGGGCGAAAAGCTTGACGTTCTTTACGTCTTCGACGACGATTACAGGCTGGTAGCGCGCCCCCTCGAGCGTCGCATTTCGAGATTTGCCCGTTCTTTATCTGGCTACTCGGCCGGGGCGGAAGACCGAACTAGACAACTCGAATTGCCGCACAGCCTAAACTCGTAGAAGAAGTTGACATGGTTCCAACTGCCAGCCGGTTAGCCGGTAACCTCGCCGTGCTTGGCCTGATTCTGAATTCGCATGCCGCGCTTGCCGCCATTACCATAACTGGCGATACCTTAGTCACACCGGCCAATCCAAATGCAACAGCCCAAATTGGTATTCAAACGGTCGGCACGCTCCGAATAGATTCTGCAAGCATGTTGACAAGCGGCCTCACGCAAGTCGGCGTCAATCCAACCGGCATTGGTTTTGCTACCGTAAGCGGTCCTGGCTCGTCGTGGAACATCAGCAATTCTGCAGAGGTTGGCGGTGCGGGTATCGGCCGATTGAACGTCCTTGATCAAGCTGTGGTCAGTATTGCCCAATCCGGAGTGCTGCGGATCGGTGTCAATTCACAAAGCGATGGCTTTGTTCGCGTTTCCGATCCCGGCACAGTTCTTCAAGTGGGCAATCAGGTGCAGGTGGGAGTGAACGGCCTTAGTGCCGTTTTGGAAATAGACGATGACGCAATTGTCGATGTCCGCAACGGCAGCGTAAATACGAGTCCGCAAGGCAGAATCGAATTAGGCGGAGGCCTGCTGCGCGCGAACCAAGTCGTCAATAACGGACTCATCGCCGGTGATGGGGAAATCCAATACGGCCAAACGCTGCAAACAAGCCGCACCAGTCGAATTGAGGTCGGCCCGAACGAGTATTTGCGGCTCCTTGGCTTCACCGGTATCCAAAACGCGGGACGTATGGACGTCGAAGGTGGGCAGATTGAACTTCAACGCACCATTACGAACATCGCGCATCCCGTCGACCCGGGCGAGATCATTCTCCGCGACGGAACTTTCCGCATTACAGTATCCGATCCTCAGCCCAAGGAACTCTTCAATTTGGGGCTGTTGGCAGCAATCGGTGGTCAGAACGATTTCTACGGCAATATTACGAATAGCCAGGACGGCCGCATTGCCGTGACTAATAACAGCGTGATGATCTTTCACGACGACGTGACGGCGGACGGCGGCACTATCACCGTCTTCCCAGGCTCCTCGGCCGTCTTCCTGAAAGACTTGACGGTCGACCCAGGCGCCACGCTGCTGGCCGACCTGGCCGGAACTTCACAGGACACCGGCTTCGGCCAGATCGAAGTCGTCGGCAATGCCCAGCTCGCCGGCAGCTTGAACGTGACGTTAACGGGCGGATTCGCGCCGTCGCTTGGCGACGTGTTTCCTCTGATCGCGGCCAGTGAAGTGAGCGGCTCGCTGTCGCTCGGAACGGTGCCCGCACTGCCCGAGGAGCTGACCTGGCATTTGGGAGGCGATTCCCACCAGGTCGTGCTCAGCGTCGTCCCTGCCTTGGAGGGCGACTACAACGCCAACGGTGTGGTCGACGCCGCCGATTATGTGCTCTGGCGCTCGATGCGAAACCAGTCGGGCGCCGGGCTGCCCGCCGACGGGGACCGCAACGGCACGGTGAATGACCTCGATTACAACGTCTGGGCCAGCAACTTTGGCAGCGTGCTCGACGGGGCGGCCCCCGGCATCGCCGCGGTACCGGAGCCGACGACGGCGGCCTCGATTCTCATTGGGTTATTCGTGGTCTATAGTGGCAGGAGGAAACGAATGCAGAGAAGTACGCCTCGCTAAATCCCGGGCTCGTTCGAATGCCGCAAATCCATCGCATCCTCGTCACCGGCGGGGCCGGCTTCCTCGGTTCTCACCTCTGCGAGCGGCTGGTCGAGCAGGGGCACGACGTGGTCTGCCTCGATAACTTCTTCACCAGCCAGAAGTCAAACGTCTCGCACCTCTTGGGCCGGCCGAACTTCGACCTGATTCGGCAAGACATCACGCAGCCCTTCGTGCTCGAAGTGGACCAGATTTATAACCTGGCTTGCCCCGCCGCGCCGGGGCATTACCAGTACAATCCCATCAAAACGATGAAGACCTCCGTGCTGGGCGCGATCCATCTGCTCGGCATGGCCCGCCGCTGCCGGGCGCGAATCCTGCAGGCCTCGACCAGCGAAGTCTACGGCGATCCCGAGGTCCATCCGCAGCCCGAGACGTACCGCGGCGCGGTGAACCCCGTCGGGCCGCGGGCCTGTTACGACGAAGGCAAGCGGGCCGCCGAAACGCTGTTCATGGACTACCACCGCATGCACAAGCTCGACGTGCGGATCGTGCGGATCTTCAACACCTACGGCCCGCGGATGCACCCCTTCGACGGCCGCGTCGTCTCGAACTTCATCCGCCAGGCCCTGCGCGGCGAGGACATCACCGTCTTCGGCGACGGCGGCCAGACCCGCTCGTTCTGCTACCGCGACGACCTGGTGGAAGGCATGCTCCGCATGATGGACGGTCCCGAAGATTTTCACGGGCCCGTCAACCTCGGTAACCCGGACGAGTTCACGATCCTCGAGCTGGCCCGGCTGGCCATCGAGCTGACCGGCAGCCGATCGAAGATCGTGCACAAGGAGCTGCCGGCCGACGACCCCGCACGCCGTCGCCCGGATATTGGTCTGGCGCGCGAAAAACTCGGCTGGGAACCGAGCACGCCGCTGCGCGAGGGGCTGGAAAAAACCATCGCCTGGTTCCGCACGATCCGCTGGGAGCAATACCGCGCGCCGACGCCGAACTATTAAGATCGTCCTAACAAAACGGCCGGGGACTGTCCCCCTGTAAGACCTTCTAACGGATGGAACCGCCAAGAACGCAAAGGACGCCACGTAAGACACAGGAGTCATGCATTTCTCTTGGCGACCTCTGCGTTCTTGGCGGTTTCATTCAAATTGTTCGACGCTCTAACCGCATCAAATCCCGTCGCGATTCTCGTCAAGCGGGCGATTCCGAAACGCTCGGCGGATGGAGATAAACACCGCCAGGCCGATCGCTCCCCCGGCCGCGTCGGCGAGCCAATCCCGCAGACTGGTCTGCCTGCCGACGAAACTCTGCGTCCACTCATCGAAGGCGGCATACACGATCACGGCGACCCAGACCCAGCCGAGCTGTGCCAGAGACAAGTGGCCCGCGCTCAATTGCCAGGTGGTCGCCAGCAACGCCGATAGGACGGCGAATGCCAACAGGTGAGCCAGCTTGTCGGAGCCCGCGACGGACGTCACGACCCGGCTTGCCGGCAGATGCGAAAGCACAAACAGCGTCAGCCAATAGCCGGCCAACAGTATCTGCCAGGCCCGTGGATTAACTAGAACTGGTTTCATAACTAGTGGCACCGGCTGCTAGCCGGTGCGGAGAACGGTAAAACTGCGGCACAGGCCAGCGGCCTGTGCCACTGAGCCGCAAGCATCGATGGTTTTGAAACCGGTTCTAGCAAGCGCGTGCCGATGGCGATGCCGTTGGTCGAGACCATTGCAGGAGGAAATAGCTAAAGGTAGGTTCTAACCGCGAAGCTGTGAACCGCCGAGACGCAATTCGACGACCGGCCCGTGAACGAACTTCACCGCATCACGATCGTCTCGGGCGGGCAAACGGGCGCCGATCGGGCCGCGCTCGACTTCGCCCTGGAAAATGCCATTCCCCACGCCGGCTGGTGCCCGCGCGGCCGGCTGGCCGAGGACGGCCCCATCCCGCCGCAATACGACCTTCGCGAAACGCCCTCGCGCAAGTATTCGCAGCGGACCGAGTGGAACGTGCGCGATAGCGATGCCACCGTGCTATTCACCATCGGACCGCAGGTGACGGGCGGCACGGCGTTGGCGCTGAAAGCGGCCCGCCGGCTGGCCAAGCCGACGCTCCACCTGCACCGCGAAGCACTCCCCACCGTGGAGGAGGTGATGGCCGCCGCCTCGCAACTGCTGCAATTCCTCTGCGAGTACAACGTCCAGCGTCTGAACGTCGCCGGACCCCGCGCGTCGCAGGCGCCGGAGATCGGCCCCTTCGTCCGCCACGTGCTGCAGCGAGCGCTGGACGCCTGAGCCCGCCATCGTCGTGCTAGCACCGCGCCGCCAGATCGCGAAACTTTGCCGGTCCGGCAAACTTCTCGCGTCGGGCGAAGCTGCCCGGTCGCACAAACCCGCACGGCACAGAATGTCGTATTACACTTGTAACGATTGTGACGGCGATACCAGTTGTGACGGCCCGAACTTGCGGCCTGTATGGAATGTGACGCTTGGCGCGGTCCTAACGTCCCGCATCGACCGCGGCGCCATTCCTCCCTTGTCAAGAAACCCTCGGATTGAGGAGCGACCCATGCGAACGCATTGTACGCGAGCGCTGTTTTTCTTTGGCACGCTGCTGTGCGCGGCATCCGTCGCGCTGGCCGGCGACGTGGGCTATTCGAACTTCGAACGCGGCTTGCGATCCCAGCGTGACGTGGCCGTGCCCGGCGTGCGCCAGGTGGCGCACCTCTCGGAAATCGGCGCCTCCGAGGAAGAGATGCCCAGCATCATGGCGCCAACGCCGGACCAATCGTACGAACATGAGTACGGCATGGAGCCGCACGACTACGAGCCCATGGCTTGCTGCACCGACCAGTGCGGCGGCTGCCCCCACTGCTGCGGATCGAGTCACTGCGGCCCGCCGCACGCCTGCGGCCCGCCTAAGAAGGGCATGTTCTACAGCGAAGCGCAGCTAATGTTCCTCCGCGCCCATGTCGTCGAGGAATCGCTCGGCAAGCTCTCGGAGAAATACGAGCTCACGCCGCGGTTCATCCTTGGCTACGAGTCGCCATCCAGTTGGGGCGCTCGGGCCCGCTATTGGTCGTACGGCCGAACCACGCAAATCCTCGACGACGACGACAGTCTACGGCTCGATTTTGACGTGTTCGACATCGAAGGCACCACCCGCTTCAGCACCGAAAGGGCCGATCTGCTGCTGTCCTGCGGTTTCCGTTGGGTGGACGCCGAGATCGAAGTTGACGACGAATCGGTGCGCGCCGATATGCCGGGACTCACGCTCGCCGCCGACGTGCGGGCCCTGATCTGCCGGCGCTGCCGCTCGGAATGGTCGGGTGTGTTCGGCGCGCGGTGGTCGATCCTCGGCACTAATTGGCAAGGAGACGACGATGCATTCATCGAGCCCACAGACGACGACAACATCACCGTCCAGGAGATCTACGGCGGCGTCGAGTACCTGCGCCGCTACCGCAACTGCGATATCTTCGCCCGCGCCGTCTTCGAGATGCAAAACTGGCACAGCGACGCGCTGAGCAATAGCGCCGACACCGACTCGATCGGCTTTGTCGGCCCCGGCCTCCACGTCGGCGCCACCTTCTAAGGCGGCGCCGCCTGTTGGGGCTGAGTGAATTGAACGACCCAATAGCCGGACCGCCACGCGGTCCGGTCCGGAGTTCAGAACCGGGGGCTAGCGCCCGGCGGCTGATCTAATCAGCCGGGTACCCTCTGGGTGGCTAGCGTCCGGTTCGTTTCCGCAGCCACGCCCCATCCCGCAGGGGCGTGGCTGTTTTCGTGCGCAGTGTGCTTGCCGGTGGGTCGACTCAGCCGCCGCGAATGTGTACGCTAAGCCGCAAGCGGCTACGTTCGGAGCGAGCAATGCAGATTTCTCCACAACAGACGCGCATCGGCTGGATCGGCACGGGCGTGATGGGCCGATCGATGTGCGGGCACATCATCGAAGCCGGCTACTCGGTGACGCTCTTCACGCGCACCAAGCCGAAGGCCGCCGAGCTGCTGGAACGGGGCGCCGCCTGGGCCGAGTCGCCGCGCGACGTCGCCGCCGCGGCCGACGTCGTGATCTCGATCGTCGGCTTCCCCGACGACGTGCGCGAGGTGCTGCTGGGGGACCAGGGCGCGCTGGCGGGTTGTAAGCGGGGAAATGTGCTCGTGGATATGACCACCAGTCGGCCCTCGCTCGCCGAGGAGATTGCCGAGCGAGCGGCCGAGCGGGGCGTGGCGAGCATCGATGCGCCCGTCTCCGGCGGCGACGTCGGCGCACGCAACGCGACTCTCTCGATCATGATCGGCGGCGACGCCCAAGCGGTCGCCGCGCTGGAGCCGATCTGGAAAACGCTCGGCTCGAAGTGGGTCCATCAAGGCGGCCCCGGCGCCGGCCAGCACACGAAAATGGTCAATCAAA
>CAZHIV010000545.1:0-9643 GCA_964532675.1 uncultured Planctomycetaceae bacterium | reverse complement strand
AGACGGGGAGAAGGCAAGAAGGGAAGATACACGTTCCATCCGTATCTCCGTGTCTCCCCCTCTCCCCCTCTCCGTGTCTCCCCCTCTCCTCGTCTGCCCCCTCCCGTCACACCCCCTACGACCCTCAGCGTCGCACTATGTCGCAGTACTGATTTGCACAGGCGCCGTTTATAACGTATGTTTTCGCGGGTCGCTGCCGGCACATGCGACCTCCCGCCTATCTGCGTCCCACGAAGGAGATCCTCCGCATGTCCGCCCACGCCACGATTGCACCCGATACCTTTGTCGACCGGCGAACCCCGCTGCAACGCGGCGATGAGCCGCTCTTCGAGCGCCGCCAGTTTGCCAACAGCTACGACGAGCTTTCGCCCGAGGCCGCCGAACTGGCCCGCGCGATCGACGGCTACAAAGTCCAGCACCGGCGCCGCTTCGTCACCTTCGAAGAGATGCTGGCCGTCATCAAATCGCTCGGCTATTCGCGGTAAGAGTTGTCCGTTGTCCGTGGTCCGTGGTCCGTTGTTAGCTGACTTGGTTTGCAACAACGGACAACTGACAACGGACAACGGACAAAAAACTATTCTTCGCGCGCGGTGGTCCTTCCCGTGGCCACGTCGAACACGTAGATCGCCGGCACCAGCATGGCCCCGGTCGCGAAGCCGTACGTGAACACGGTCAACAAAAAGACCGCGCCGTAATTGTGGAGCAGGAAGCTCGTGATGATGACGAACGTCAGTAGCGGCGTCAGCGCCGACGCCCAGCCCAGCGCGGGCGACGGATTCCGCCAGCCGAGCGCCACGTACATCGCCAGGCTTCCACCCGCGATGAAACCCAGAAACGCCGTGAACTGGAACTCAAACGACTGGCTGAACGCCAGCATGATCCGCATGCAGGTGGCGATTCCCAGGAACAGGAACAACAGCGTGCCGATGCTCATGGCAATCGCCGTGCGCGAGTTGGCGTACGTGATGCCCGCGTGCAGGCCGAGCATCGCGGCGAACGCATTCATCACGGCCAGCCCGCCCAGCAGAAAGACGAAGTTCTCCGTCGTCAGGTGGCCCGCGATCCACAGGTACGCGCAGAGCACGAGGGGCAGCACCACCATTTCCTTGGCGTTGTAAAACGCGCCGCCGAACTTGCCGAATACGATCTCCTTGGGCGAGAGGTCGCTTACCAAGAGCAGATCCAAGGCCCGGCTGTCGCGCTCGCTGGTCAGCGACGTGACTGCCAGCGCGTTAAGCAGGATGAGGCCCACCACCAGCAGCGTGATGAGCGGCCTGGCGGCGGCCGGGATCGCATCCGTTGTCGTCGGGCCGCCTTGCGGCAGGCTGGCCACCAAGGCCGCGGCACAAACGGCGAACACGGCCCAATAAGCCAGGCGGATCACCAGGATTCTCTTGCCGTAGGCCCAGGTGCGCACCTCGCGCCACAGGATCGGATTGTCCCACACCCGCCGCACCCGGCCGCCGGCGCCGTGCAGGGCCACCGCCGGGCGAAGAGGTGCCGCGCCGCGCTCCGCCACCTCGTGCGCCGGCCGCTCCGCCGAGCGCGGCCGAACCTCCCGCACCGGGTTCCAGACGCGCACCAGGGCGATCGCCACCATATTCAGCAGCGCGGAAATGACAGCCGCCGTACACAGATTCAGGTACACCGGATCGGTCCACCGGGTGCCGGCCGCGTCCGCAAAAACGGGCCTCGCGGCCGCCTGCACGGCTTGCCACGGGCTCATGGCCACCGCCCACGACTCCGCTGGAATTCCCCACCACGACCGGCTGCTCCCCGTTGCCGCGATGATTTCCCAACCGACCAGCCACAGGACCAGGACCAGGGCCGTCATCGCCAACGCTTGAAACGTCTTCTCCCGCCACAGGGCGATGGTCGAACCCAGACTCCCGGCCACCAGCGTGCTGGCCAGCGTCACCGCCTGCACGCGAAGAATCTGCCCCGTCGAGACGCCCCCCAACAGGCTCATGATGGCCAGCAGCGGCCAGGCGGCCACCACCACAACCACGACGCTCAACAAACCGGCGAACAACTTGCCCAGCACCAGCTCGGCGTTCGACAGGTTCGTCATCAGCAGCAAGTCGATCGTCTTGCGGTCCTTTTCCAGGGCGACGGCCGACGCCACCAGCAGCGCGGAAAAAGGCAAGGCGACGGCCAGTTGCAGCGGGGCCAGGATGTGAAAGGCCGTGGCTCCAAACCACGCCAGATCGCCCACGTTCTCGATGCGCTGCGAGCCCACCAGAAGCTGCCAGGCGGTGACGCTCAGCACGAACAGCGTGCCGGCGAACAAGGTCCGCGCGACATAGAACGACGGCCGCCGGGGCGCGATCGCCGCCTCACGAGTAAAAACCGGTCCAATCAACGTTTGCCTCCCCGCCCCGCCCCAATCCCCGCTTCGCCCATTAGGAGTTCCCATAGCCGGCGGGCTACGCCCGCCGGACTCGGACCGCGTGGCAGTCCGGCTACTACGCCATTGATTACCAATGAACGGCCACCGCGCGGCCGAATCTCGCGACCGACGCCCGAATTCCTTCCATATTCTTCGCAAATCATCGCCGACCGCAAATTAGCTATGACCCATTCAACAGCACAAACCGTAGAAAAGGAACTAGCCACATTCGCGGGATTTGGCGGCGACCACTGCCGCAAGGGGCAAATTGGTTTACAATCAATAGTAACCGACAGGTCCGTCGGCGTGGAATCGGCCCGGTCTCCTCTCAAAGCATTCGCTTTGCCGGCTGCTGACAAATCCCTCGCCGATTGCGACAGCATCCATATTCATTCGCATGCGAGGTATCGTCATGATTCGAGACTTGCGCCGGGCCTGTTCTCGGCAGAATCGTAGAGGGCTGGCTCACCGCGCCGCCATGCTGTGTCCGTTGGCCGTTCTGGGGCTATTCGCCGCCGACCGCGCGGAGGCCCAGATGACGGCCGAGATGCTGATCGGAGATTCCGTCTCTGAGGTGGGCTCGCGCCACGGCGACGTTAACGAGGCCATCAAGTATTTTACGAATCGCGACGTGCTCGGAGCGCGCACGTTTCTCGAATCGGCCAAGCGAAAGGACGCCAGCTTGCCGCCGCCCGACCTGATCCTGGCGAAAATGTACTTCTTGACCAACAACGCCGCGGCCGGACGCGCGTCGCTGGAAAGGACCGCCATGGAATCGCCCGAGGACCCCGAGGCGTACCTGATCCTGGCCGATCAGGCCATCCAGCAGCGGCGCTTGATCGAGGCCGAATCGCTCTACGAGAAAGGACTCGAGTTGGCCCAAAAGTTCTCGGGCAACGCGAAACGCAAACGCAACTTCGAGATTCGCGCTCGAACCGGACGGGCCCTGGTGGCCGAGCAGCGCCGCGATTGGAGAGGCGCCGCCGCCGACTTGCAGGCCCTCTTGAAAATCGATCCGGACAACGCCATGGCCCACTACCGGCTGGGCCGAGCACTCTTCATGCAAAAACAATTCCGCGACGGCTACAACGAGTTCGTCACGGCCCGAAAGCTCGACAGCAACATCCCCGATTCCTACATCGCCGCCGCGCTCATGTACGACCAGCTCGACCAGCAGAGCGAGGCCCAGCAAGCCTTCGAACGGGCGATTAAAAACGACAGCAGCGAAGTGAACACGCTTACCGCCTACGCCCAGTGGCTGATCAAGCAAGGCTCGGTCGAGAAGGCCGAATCGATCCTGGCCAAAGCCCGCGAGGCCAACCAGGATGCGCTCAATATCTGGATTCTCAGCGGCGTGGCCGCCCGCATGAACAAGAAAATGAAGCCGGCCGAGGACTATTTCACCAAGGCCCTGGGCATCTCGCCAGCCAACGGAGACACGCTCAATCAACTCGCGCTGCTCTTGATCGAGCAGGGCGACCAGGCCAAGCGGCAACGGGCGCTCGAGTTCGCCGGCATCAGCTCGCGGCTCAACAGCGAGAGCTCCGACGCCCAAATCACTCTTGCCTGGGTCTATTACCAGCTAGGTCGCGCCGCGGATGCCGAGCAGGCCCTGCGCGCCGGCCTGCAACTGGGCAATCTTAGCCCGGACAGCAGCTTCCTCGTGGCCAAGATACTCGTCGACCAGAACAAGGCGGAGGCGGCGAAGCAAGTCCTCAAGAGCGCCCTGGAAACCGAAACGCCGGGCATCTTCGTCAACAAGCAAGAGGCACAAGCCCTCTACGACTCGCTGGAATGAAAGCGATCGCTCCGCCCCTGATTGCTCACCGCGCATAAAAAAGGTCATGGCAAGCCAATCCGTGTCTTGCCATGACCTCTATCCTGAAGCAAAACACAGCGTGTTTTGCCCTCCCGTTTATACTCCTCTTATCGTCGGCGCGGGCACAATACCTCCAGTCGAAGAGCACCGCCCCGTCGATTCGCAGACTTTGAGCCCGTTCTACGCGAAGCTATTCCGATCGGGGAGGATCTGCTGTCGCTTCGCGAAGCCTTCCTTAACGGCGGGGACCGCTCGGCCGCTCGCCAGCCAGCCCACCGGCAAGTTCCAGGTCGTTCGGCACCTGGCCCAGGCGTTCCAATCCGCTCGGCTCGAGTCCTAGGGCTGCCGAGTCGCAATCCGGCACACCGTAGCACACCAGCTCGCCGTCGCAGCCCTCGGGCCACATGGTGACGTACGACTTGCCGATCACTTCTCCGCAGCCGCACCCGGCGGCATAACCGTCGTAGGCGCAACCCGCCGGCGGACGCGGCATGAAATAGCCGTTGAGCGGCGTCGCCAGGGCATTTGGCCCATGCCATGTCCGGTGCCAGGCACAGATCGTCGAGCGGTCGACGAACGGCCAGTACCCATGGTGGCAATGGGCCGGTCCGCCGGCCAGGCAAGTGCCAGGTGTTACGAAAACGGCCGCCACTACGGGCGACACTGAAAGAAAAACGATCCGTCGCAGCGCTCGAATAAGGGCGTCCATGCGTTACCTCGCGGGGGGTAGGGGCCTCCATCTAGTGTGGCGATATGGAAACATGGCACACGATCCGGCGTTGTGCAAATGCCGCAGCGACTTTTTTTCGCAGCACGCTCCCGCCGCCAACCCGCAAGATCGCTAAGAACGGAACACCTTACCTCACACTAGCCCGCAGCGCGAGCAAGGGAACCGTTCCAGCCCGCAGCGCATGGGAACCGTCGCCGGGCGCACGAGGCGCCATCGGCGCACCCTCGCTTGCGCTTCGGGCTGATGTGGCTACGCCGCTTCGGCGCGGGCGCTGAGATTGAAGAGAGAGAAGATCTCCTCGCGAGATAGGCCGCTGCTCGGCGCGGCGATCGACGAGCTGAACACGGCATCGAACAGCGCCCGTTTGCTCTCCAGAATCTGATGGATCCGCTGCTCGATCGTGTCGACGGTGAGAAAACGCGTGACGGTTACGGCCCGCTCGACGCCGATCCGGTGTGCGCGGTTGATGGCCTGGTCCTCGACAGCCGGGTTCCACCACCGATCGAACAGGAAAACATAGCTGGCGAACTGCAAGTTCAGCCCCACGCTGCCGGCGCCGTAGGTCATCAACAGCACGTGGCACGAAGGGTCGTCGCGAAAATGCTCGATTACCGCGTCCCGCCGGCGGCTGGCGATTTGTCCGTGGTACTCCGCCGGACCGAATCGCTCCAGCCGCGCACGCAGCTCGGCGAGCGTCTGCACCCATTGGCTGAATACAATCGCTTTCCGCCCGCTGGCCACGCACTCTTCCAGGTCGGCTTCCAGACGATCCAGCTTGCTGCTCGCGCCGGTTACCGGGTCGAAGTTGCAGATTTGCTTCAGCCGCAGCACCAGCTCGAACACGTGCTGGATCGTCAGCTCGTGCTTCAGCTCGCGAAGCCGGAACACGCCTTCGTCCTCGGCCAGCCGATACGACTCGGCTTGCTCGGGTGTCAATTCCAGATCGGCGTCGCGGAACAGCTTGGGCGGCAGGTCGCTGAGCACCTGCTCCTTGGTCCGCCTCAACACGTAATCGGATACCGAGCTGCCGATCGCCCGAGGCTTCATCTTCGCGTGAATTTGCCCCGGCGCGACGAACTCGAAGATGCCCACCAGGTCTTCCACGCTGTTTTCGATCGGCGTTCCCGTAAGCGCCCAACTTCGGCTGCGGCAGATCGAGCGCACGACTTCGCTCGTCGTGCTCGCGGCGTTTTTGATGCGCTGCGACTCGTCGAGCACGACCAGGTCGTACCGGTTCGCCGGATCGCAGATCTCGGCCCGGTCGCGAACGAGCGCCTCGTAATTGGCGATCGTCACCAGGTCGCGGCTCTCGCGCCACAGCCACCGGCGCCGCGCGGCGTCGCCCTCCACGGTGGTCACGGGCAGTTCCGGCGCCCACTGGGCAAACTCGCGCCGCCAATTGGTCACCAGCGGCTTGGGGCACGCCAGCAGCACGCGGCGCACCAACCCGTGATGGGCCATGAGCCGAATCGCCGTGACCGCCTGCATCGTCTTGCCCAATCCCATTTCGTCGGCCAGCACCGCATGGTGCCGCGGGTAGAGAAACGCGATGCCGTCCAGTTGGTAAGCGAACGGCTGGTGCGCAAAGCGCAGCGAACTCGACGACAGCAACGCCTCCAACGGCGGCTGAAGCAAGAGCCGCAACCGGTCCTCGAGCTTTACCAGATCGCGCGGCGGGCGGATGCGCGTGCAGCGCGGTTCGGCGAGCGGGGAAACGGGAGCAACTTCTTGTGCGGGGTGTGCGCTCCGCCCTTCGGTTGTCGCACCTGGCTTTGAGCTTCCGTTTCTGAGCTGCGCACTGGGTGTGCGGCGCGTAGCATCCGGCTCGAACAAGCAGCCCACCGTGCGAACCACGGGCGGCGCCAGCGACGAAGAAACGCTTCCCGCCGGGGCGAGCGAAAGGTCGATCGTTTCCACCACGCGCGGCGGGAGCTCGAAAACAACGTCGCCCGGCCACGCATCCTCATCGCTCGCGACGAAACGGCCCGCCAGCTCGCGTTCGTCGAGCGACCAAATAACCTCGTCGTGCGCGCGTCGCCTATGCTGCCTGGTCATGGTTTTCGACGCTTCGCCGGCCGATCCGCTGGGCTTCGAAAATCGCCTCACGAATTCGACCGAACGGTTCGGTCAGATCGACGTGCCGCGCCACCAGCGCGAGGGATTCGAGAACGGCTGCCCGCTCCGATTCAAAGCCGGGCGGCAGTTGATATTCAAACTGGTCGGCACGGCGACTGGAATCGGATGACGCGAGCCCGGCCGAATCGTCCGGGGGGCTATTGCTCGCGCCGCTGCTGGCAGCCAGCATGCATGCCATGGGCACGCTGGATTGCGGCCGCGCCGCCAGCATGACGGCCTGGTCGGTGAGTACCAGTCGCGGCGTCAATTTGGCCGCTCGCAGCAGCGTGCCGCCGATCTGCTCGCCGATCAAGTATGGCTGCAGCGTTGGCCCGTAAAGGATTTCCTGCGCCCGGCTCGGCCTCAGCGGGGCCGTGCAATGAAATTCGAGCGGCCGCCCGAGGGCGCAGACGATCAAATAACCGCCGAAATACCCGTGCTCCGCCGTATGGACCGTCGACAAATAGCCGAAAGTCGTTTCACGGCTTTGGTTTTGGTGCGTCATTGCGAAAGCTGAGGCGCCGCTGCGCACGCCGAATTGGAGAAAAGCAAGGGAAAATGGGTAGCCGCTACCGACGCCCAGTGGCCTGATTCAGGTACAGAATCCATCGGGAAAGCGTTTCAACTGACTTTAGGCCCTGTCGATCTTGGCGCCGCGACGCTGGGAATGCCAGTTCCTGCGACCTGCTCTCGAGCAGCACAAGAAATTTGAGCCAAATCCTGGAATCTGGCTAAAGCGTCCGTTAGACTACGGGGATACGTGGAGGGGGAGCTCTCGCACCCGCCTTCTGAGGCGCGATGGCCTGTGTCGCCAAACCGCTTGGCATCCCGGCACAAGCCACCGCCTCGCCGCATGGATCGAATAGTGCCCCGCCCTGCCCTGCGTAGGGCGTCGGCCGTTCGCCAGGTGCGCGTGTCGCGACAAGTACTTTAGCCTTTGCATCCCAAACCTGGTTACGCGCCGCCTCGGCACTCGCCCCTCCCAGTCCCTCACCAAGGAAATCAATCGGACATGACAGTTTCCCGCCGTCCCGCGCCACCGCTGTTTTCGCAGCTCGACGTTTCGAGCGCCACGCATAGCCATTCCGTTTCGTCGTCCCGCGAAGAGCACGCCGAGCTGCTGCGCGAGATGCTCGCCGCGCAGGACCGCACCAATGAGCTGCTGGAAGAGCTCGCCAACACCGTGGCGGCCACGCAGAAACAGCGGGCCAACGAGCTCAGCCAGTGGCGCAATGCCCACCCCGCTCTCGCCGCGGCCTGTCGCGAAGCGGCCGAGGCGCTCACCCGCGTGCAGATCGAGTACCTCGATCGCATGACCGAGGAGATCAACGACACCAGCGACGATATGGTCGAGGGCGAGTTCATGCTCAATGAGTTCGTCGATCGCTACGGACCGCGCCTGGCCCATCTGAACGGCGTCATCCAGGTGCTCGCCCAGCTGAGCAGCGTTCCAAACCCGGCCAACTCGCAGCACGGATGAGCGGCGCCCTCGTTTCCGACGACGCCCTGCGCGCGGCGCGCGAGGCCCTCGACGCGCACGTCGTGGAAACCGTCGCCTGGCATTTTCACGAATCGACCGGCTGCCCGTTCTGGCTCGAATTCAAGCAGCGCCTCAACTTCGACCCGCTCACCGAGGTCCGCTCGTTTGCCGACCTGAAGAAGTTCCCGCCTTTCGAGGACGAATGGCTCCGCGGCGGGCCGGTCCGCCGCTGGGTGCCCAAGGCGCTGGCCGAGCGGCCGATCTACGTGTTCGAAACGGGCGGAACCACGGGCACGCCCAAGAGCCGCGTCGCCGTCGAAGACTTTCGCCTCGATTATTCCCAGTTCAGCGAAACGCTTCCCGAGAAATACTTTCCGCTCGGCTCCAACTGGCTCATGCTGGGCCCCTCCGGCCCCCGGCGGCTGCGCCTTTCGGTCGAGCACCTCGCCCAGCACCGCGGCGGCATCTCGTTCTGCATCGATCTCGACCCGCGCTGGGTCATCAAACTCATCAAGAAGGGCTGGATGGAGCACCTCGAAGCCTACAAGCAGCACTGCATCGACCAGGCGCTTACGATCCTCGGCGCCGGGCACGACATTCGCTGCATGTTCGGCACGCCGAAGCTCATCGAAGCCCTCTGCCTCGCCCTGGAAGAGCGCGGCACGAGCCTCCGCGAGACGGGCATCACCGGCATTTTCTCCGGCGGCACCGAGTTCACGCCGCAGTGGACTCGCTTCTGCATCGAGGAACTGTTCGGCGGCCCGCCCGAGGTCAGCGGCATCTACATGACGCCCACCTACGGCAACACGCTCATGGGCCTGGCCTCGTCGAAGCCCGTCACCGCGGAGGACGGCTACAAGATCGCCTACTACGCCCCGCAGCCGCGGGCCGTCGTCGAGGTGGTCGACTTCGACGACACCGACCGCGTCGTCCCCTACGGCGAAACGGGTCGCGCCAAGCTCACCACGCTCACCCAGGAGTTCTTCATGCCCGGCTTCCTGGAGCGCGACGAAGGCGAACGCGAACAGCCGCACGAAAAATACCCCTGGGACGGCGTGAGCGGCGTCCGGCCGTACCACGAATTCGCGAAGACGACGACGGTTGGGGTAT
>CAZHIV010000544.1:0-20407 GCA_964532675.1 uncultured Planctomycetaceae bacterium | reverse complement strand
AGGATACCGATGATGGCGATGACCACGAGCAGTTCGACAAGTGTAAAGGCTCGACTTGAGCGCTTAGTTTGTCGCAACATGATTCGCTCCTCTCCTTGGGAGGCCGAAAGTTTCACCACGAAGGACACAAAGAGCACAAAGAAGGAACGATTCCCAGTGGGTCTCACCGTTACCGACCCCTCCCATCAACAGGATTATGCAGGTGCTCACACAATAAACGCCGCAGGCGTTACACACCGTAGCCCAGGGTCGCCGGTCCACCGGCGCACCCTGGGTTGGCGAACCACCAACGTAGGATTACGCCGCAGGTGTTAAACATATCGATGCCCACCATTGGGTGTGTAACGCCTTCGGCGTAAACGATCGTTTTTCGATCTCATTCCCAGGGTGCGCCGCTTCGCGGCGACCCTGGGCTACGGTGTTTAACCGCTTCGCGGTTTCCTGATGCTAGCCCTTGCATAATCCTGTCAAGGGAGGGGAGTTGCGAAAGTGGTTTTCTTCGTGTCCTTTGTGTTCTTCGTGGTTAATGTTCCAATTCAAGACGATTTCGGAAACACGCTTCGGAATTGAGTTTCGTCCATTTCGACGACCATGCCGCGGCCGCCGATCACCAGGCGTTTTCCGGCGACGGGCTCGGCTTCGTAGGCGTAGCATGTCATGCCGTTCTGCCGCGCGACCGGAGGCTTTCGGCCATAGGCCCACTTGAGCGGCTTATCGCCGCGGGGCGAAACGAACATCTGGTCGACGGTCAGGCCGACCTGCTGCAGGACGTCCTGTTTGCCGCTCAAATAATCGCGAAAGGCCTGCTCGTTGGCTGGCGCCCGGCCCCGGTGGTCCTGCAAATAACCTTCATAAAAGCCGATCATCATGCGGACCTTGCTGTAATCGGCCAGCGGCTCCTCGACGGCGTCGCTGTAGTCCGGACCGCAGCCGGCGAATCCTAGCATGACGGCGGCCAGTGCCAGGGGGCTCATTCGTGTATTGCTAACAGTCGTCCTCATTGGTTTCTCAATGACGTCAGCGCGGCCGGCTGCGGCCGATCCTCCTTGAACATCCGACTGCGAGAAGTGCCAGCGCGGCGATCGCGGCCGTTGCCGGCTCGGGCGCGTTGGCGCCGCCGCCCGCGGCGCTGCCCAACAGCGTCTTTTCGTACTCGCGCTTCCACAGCCAGAAGTCACCGATATTCACATTGCCGTCGAAGCCGAGGCGGCCGTCGGAGCGGGCGACGTCGCCGTCCGCCGGGCCGGATGCATCCGTGCGGTGGAAGTTATCGAGGATGGTTTGAAAATCGTCGAGGTCGACGTCTTCATCGCCGTCGGTGTCGCCGGGCACGGGCAAACCGGGCGGCAGTACGTCGGCAAACGTGTTGCCAATGCGCAGCTCGTCGAAGATGCCGGTGGAGCCAAGGCTGCCGATCGTCTCCAGCGATGGCGCTGTGCCGCCGAAGCGAGTCACGGCCGTGATTGCGCCCAGCGTGAAGTTGGTATTGATGTGCTCGGCGTTGGCGATTTCCGGTTCTTCCGTGCTCGCCGGATCCATGTAGAGGAACATGCTGTCCATGTCCGGCTGATTACTGAATTCGAGCTTCAAAACGAACAGGTGATTGCGGCCGTCCTCGTTGTAAGAGGCGGGAGAGTCAGTGACAATCACTTGCGTACCATTCAGGCCCAAGCCGAGGCGGGCCGTGGCCGGGTCCTGCTGAGCCGGATTGTCGTAGCCATAAAACTGGTTGTAGCCGAGCTCACCAATGCGTGTTTCGTTCCAATCGCCGGTTGGCACTGAAGTGGAAGGGAAGAACTCGACGGCTCGGTAACCCATGTCGCCGGTCGTTTCACCGAAGTTAGCAATGAACGAAATATAAACCGTTTCGTTGGCGGTGTCGTCGTAGGGAGTGGCGAAGAACCGCGCGGCACGGCCATCGCAACCCGTGTACAGCGCGCCGGCGCCGGTGCCGCAAACTTCCGTGGCCGTGCCGTTGAACGCGGGATTTGGAACCGGCGCGACGCGGGCCGAACCGCCCATCACTTCCGTATCGATGTAGCCGATGCCTGTCGGATGCGCGACGTGGCCAACGACCCCCGTCCGCCACGGGCCCTCAAAGAAATTGGGCTGGGTGCCAAACGGCGTCGGGTTCTGTCCGGTCATTGGCACGTGCGGCCCGATCGGCTCCATCTGCTCGGGCGCGGGCGGGGTCCACTCGTCGTATTCCCCCAGCGCCGGATTGGCCGGATTCGTCGGCGGGTCGGGAATCAAGAACGGATCATAAACATAGAGCTCGGCCACCGCGGGAGCCGCGGCCATCAGCCCGGCAGCGCCAACGGCAACCAGCATTAGGGCGCGGATCGACCGGCGCCCGCCAGCTTGCCTTCCCAAACGAGTTCCGGCAACGGCAGCGGCAGCCAAGAGCAGTAGCGCGCCGGTGGCCGGTTCTGGAACGGTACCGCCGGGGGACGCCGTCGCGCCGGCAGCGGGGCTCGCACCGGAGCCGGCTGCATACAAGGTCTTGAAGGCGCGGAAGTCGTTAAGGTCAACCCGGTAGTCGCCGGTCAAATCGCCGTCCGCCTCGAACGGGCAGCCGCGAATTCCGCCGGGCGAGGTGTAGCAGGCGCCTGCCTCGATATTGCCGGCTAGGATGTTGTAGTCGGCGATCGTGATCATACCGTCGCCGTTGAAGTCGCCTTTCAGCACGGGCGCGATCTGCAGCACGACGTTGTCGATGTGCGACCAGGATTTGTCGACGGCTGCGTTGCGGTCCTTGCTCGTCGTGGTGAATTCGACGCCCAGCGTTTGCCCGAGCGCCGGGGCGGTGAGCAGCGACGAATCGTGCGGGATCGTGAACTCGTATCGGGTCATGGTTCCCGTGAGGTCAATCACCTGGTTCATCAGCGTACGTTGACCCTCCTCCCACGCGCCATAGAAGAATCGGGCCGTAAGCTGACCCGAATCGGCCAATCCTTGCTCGTTTACGTCGATCGTGAAGATATCGCGGGCATCGAAGGCGAGCTTATAGATTTCATTGGCGGTGATCGATTGGATCGTAAAGTTCGAGGCAACCTGGTACGCCCGACCATCGTTGACCGAGAGCAACATTTCGTTGTCGGGATTGCTGCCGCCGCTGCCTTCGGTGCCGGAATCGCCGATCCGCTCCTCGTGGCCGAACGTCTCGGTGCCCGGACCCGTGAAGGTCCAGCCGGGAATCGCGCCTGGAACCACATTTCCAAGCTCGTCGAACGCAAATGCTTTCACATTCGTCGGACCAGGATCTTCCATGTCGTAATTGACCAACAGCGCGCCCTGGGGAGCGGCCACGCTCGGCGCAGCGGAACCAATCATGGTCGCCACACTCAGGACCGCCGCCAAATATGAACCGAATCGCCTCGACATGTTACGTTCTCCTACTTTGTCCGGTCCCTCTGTCCTCGTGTTGCTGATGGCGAGGTAAGCAAATTGTTTCCGCGTGGATGCGGCCGGGCGACCCCAGCGGGCAAACGCACCGATTAGCCCGATCACCATAAGCCAAGCGGCGCTGGGTTCCGGCACGGTCGCCAGACCGCCGCCGGCCAAGCCGGCCGTCGGATCGAAGAAGACCGAGCCGGGACGGAACGTCAACTCGGGGCCCGGCGTGCCGCCGCCGGTTCCGCCGAAATTGGCTACCCAATCGTCGTAACCCTGCTGGTCGCCGAAGCCGGCCGGATTGCTGCGCCAGAGAGAGTAGTCGGCCGCGTCCACCGTGCTGTCGCCGTTATGGTCGCCGAGAAGCGCGGTGGCCTCGCCGAGGCTGACGGCCAGGATGAATTTCATGCTCAAGCCGGCCTGCTCCGCGGATGTGGCGAAGGCGCCGATGTCGCCGATCGACACTTCGTCCTCCGGCTCGAGCGTGATGGAGTCAAGGAGATTCGTTTCCGAAAGCGCATCCGGCTCCAGGTCTGTCTGCGTCCAGGTGCCGCCCAGCCCGGACCAGCCGCTGCTGTCGAGCGAATCGGTTGAGGATATAACCGAGTAGCCATCGAACGTGAGCGTTTCGTGCGAGTCGTTTTTGAGGAATGCTTCGCCGGTATTCGGGTTGACGCGGAGCACGAGGTTGTTTTCAAACTTGGTGCCGATGTACTCGATGTGCCCGCGCACGGGGCCGCCGGGAGACGAGTAGAAGAATTCTAAATCTTCGCCGTCGTTGCCGAAGTTGGCCACGTCGCCGGCGACGGCCAACTTGTCGAAGCCCTTGCCCGCGCCGGTGCCCAACGTGAGCGACGGAACGCTTGTCAGATCGAGGAACGTGAAAGGCTGAGACTTAAGCTCGGCCAAACCGGTTTCGGAATTGGTGGGCGGCTTCAGCCACCCGGTGTCGCCGGCGGGCGCGCCGGAGATACCCTTGTAGGTCGACAATAGCGAGCCCACATCGGAAGTGATTTGATATCCATCGATTTGAATCTGAGCGCCGTGTGGATTGGTGAACGACAACTCGCCCGTATCGCGGTTGACGCGCAGCACAATGAGACCTTGCTGGATGAGCTGGACGAGCTTGCCATTGGCGCCACCGTCGACCCTGCGAAGCTTGAACGCGGCGCCGAGCTCGACAGGCTCCGGCAGGCCGGTAACTGTGACTTCACTGCCGAAGGCCGCATTGCTGAAACTGCCAAAAAGATTGCCGCCGTAATCGATGAGATCCCAGGTTTGATTCACGGCCGGATTGCTCACCAGTCCGCTGAAGTTCACATTGAGCGTGCCAGCCAGCGAGACGTTGCCGCTCGTCTTGAGCGCGGAGTGGGCCGTGGCACTGGTAATGTTGGCGTTGTACACATTGGTCGCCTGGAATTCTATGTTGCCCGTGTTGGTGAAATTTACGCTTGGGCCGGTAACGGTGAGATCGCGGGCGAAGCGTAAGTTGTCGGCGCCGATGTCAAAGGTGACGCTAGTGAACACATTCTGCACCGGGCCGAGCGTGACGGTGGCGGAATCGCTTAGCGAGACGCTGCTGCGGTTGGCGCCGACCGTCTCGCCTTCGACGAACAAGCCCGTGGCGATGAGCGCTCCGTTGCCGGAGACATTCAGGTGGCCGATGCCGCCCTGCGTGACAGCCGCACCGGAGTTATTCGCACCGAGGTAGACGGCGCCGTTGGTACCGGCGGTGGCCGCATTCGCGGTGTAAGAAAACCTTGCGGTTCCGCCGGTGACGATATTGAGCGTTCCCTCGCTGGTCGGCTCGCGGCCGAGCGTCAGACCGCCGCTTTGTCGCGAAGCACCACCGGTGACAATATCCGGAGTGGTATTGGCGGTCGCGGTCGCCGTGAGCAATCCCTGGCCCGCCGGCTGGCCGGTACCGTCGGTGCCAATGGCACCTTTGGCATGAAACTGGGCAGTTGGAAAGACGTCGTTCGACCAATTGGCCGGCGTATAGTAGTCGGTGCCGGTTCCGCCCGCGCCGCCGTCAAACACGCGGTCGATCGCCAGCGCGAGCTGAAACAGGCCCAGCGAGGCAAATGATGCACAGGCGACCGTGACTCTGAAGCAAATCCTGGAAATCATTGCCGAAACCCCGCCGTTATCATGGTTTCTTCTCAAAATGCCTGCTCGCTGCGCCTTCCTCCAACGGCTCTCCACCAAAGATGCGTAGAGAGCCGTTGGTTGTGGAAGGATGCTACTTCACGACGGCTGAACGTGGTTCAGCCGTACTGCCTAACCCCGATTTCGCCTCCGCAACAACAATCCCGCGACGCCGACCATCGACAACACGACGGAGCTCGGCTCGGGGATGAAGGGCGTGACATCGGCGAACGTTTCGCCCCAGCGAAATTCGTCGATCGCGCCGGGATTGGCGCCACCGCCATCGAACTGGTAGCTGCTGAAGGCGCTATGCCCCCAGATCGCCAGCGCGCCGGTGGGCACGCCGATCGAAGCGGCCGGCGTCCAATTGGACTCGATCGAATCGGTCGGATTGAGATACACCGTAACTCGATCCTCGCTATTGGAGTCGGTGAATTCCAACTTCATGACAACCAGCTGCGTGCCGTCGTTGATGGCTGCCAATGCATCCCTGGTCCAATCTCCCACTAGATTCTGCCGGGTGCCAAGGACCTCCAAGTAGAGGAGAGGATCACCCGTGTAGTAGTTGAACCCCAAGTCAACGACCAGCTTGGGATCCGGCGCCGTCTCAGGGGTGTCATTCCACATTTCGAATCCGTGCTTTCCCTGGTTTCCGTTGTCGGAATTCGTCCCGATCGTCCCCCAATCGATCAAAAAGCTGCCGTACAGCGCGTGGTACGCGCCGTCCGCGGCCAAGCCGTTGCTACCGGTGCCAAATACGTCGCCGAACGGCCGTCCGGTGCGTCCGAAGGTGCAGCAGTCGAATTGGGCTGTTTCCGCGAGCTGGCCGCGCCGCCCTCGAAAAAAGCTCGGATAGTTAAGCGACGGAATATGATCTACCGCCTGATTGTCGGTCCCGCTCTGGACCCAGGCACCGGCATAAAACGAAGTGTCAGGGCCAATCAGGGGATTCTGGCCGCCCAAATTCGGGCCGGTGTCTTCCGTTCCCGGAACGTACGGACCGGAAAGGTCCGCGAGACCTCCCCTTCCGGTTTGCAACGGGTCGTACACATACAGCGCCGCCTGCGCCATGCCGGCGACCGCCATACTAAGGGCAGCCAGGCCCAAAAGACCTAGCCGCCTGGTCAAGGATCGACATCTCATTAGTCACCCTCCACAGAGTTGCAGAATTGAAAAGACACAAAATGCAAACAAAGCCTCTACCAACCTTCCGACACGGACCAACCGGTTCGCTGATTTAGGAAATCTCCATAGTCATGTTTACAGCCGGATTAGGCCACGGGCACCGCTTCACGCTGGCGTGCAGGCCCGGACGATCCGCGCACATTGAGCTTCGGGTTGATCTTCAAAACGACCGGTTGCCCGCGCTCGGAGCTTCTTGCAGCCATGATTTCCTGCAACAAGAGCTGCGCGCCCAGTTCGCCGATTTTTGCGGCGTCGAACCCAACAGTAGTCAACGGCGGCATCATATAGCGAGTAGCGAAAACGTCGTTGAAGGCCACCACGCTCAAATCGCCCGGGATCGCCACGCCATACTGCCACATTGCGTGTACCACGAGCGTCGCTTCCAGGTTGCTGTAACAGACAACCGCCGTGGCGCGATCGTCGCCGCGCACGAGAAGGTCGATGGCGTCCTCTTCCGGCGCTTGCAGGCACTCGTCGCTGGTCAGGCCGGCGTCATCCATCGCCGCTCGATAACCGGCGACCCGCTCCCGCACGCTGCAATGGGGTTTGATCGACTGATGTACGAAAAACAGGATGCGCTGGTGGCCCAGGCCGAGCAGGTGCTTCGTGGCCGCGTAGGCACCGGCGAAGTCTTCCACGACAACCTGCGACACGGCGGAATCGGAGTCATCGCCCAGCAGGACGAGTGGCAGCTTCTTTTTCCGGAGGGCCATGGTGACTTCGGAGGGCAGCGTTTGAAACACGACGCCGCCGTCAATTTGGCCGCCCAGGACAATCTCCTCCCACGAACCGCTTTCGTCGATCGGAGCGAATACGAGGTGGTAACCGGCCCGCTGCAAGGCGCGCACGAGACTGTTCACGACTTCCGTGTTCATTCCCTCGAAAATCCACGCGTCGTCGGTGTACAGCAAACCAATGCCGTGCGTGCGGCCGCGCGAAAAGGCCCGCGCGCGCACGTTCGGGCGGTAGCCCATTTCCTCCGCCAGCATGCGGATTCGCTTGGCTGTTTCGACGCTGCGGCGATGGGAGCCTTTGACGTCGCCACGCAGGATTCGCGCGACGGTCGAGCTCGAGACCCCAGCCCGCTCGGCGATTTCGTAAATCGTTACCGACATCCAGACGATTCCCACCCGGAACCTGACGCCGGTCGGACTTTGCAGGGGGCCCGACCGCCGCCGAAGTTGAAGCTATTTAGCAAGTTGCGCCGAAAAAGGGTCCGTCATTTCCGGAATTGCGACACCGGTGGCAACTCCACTCACTTTGGTTTCAGCCGAAGCTGCACGAATCTGACGACAAAAATGGGAATAATTTCCGTAAGAATTAGGCCTGGCTGGCTGAAAAGAGGGGGGAGAAAGCACTTTCTGCAACCCACTCTGCCGCGGAAGCCAGTGCCGATACACAGGGAAGATGCCATCAGCCCCGCTTCCTGCCGTTCTCGAACACGTCGCCCCATGAATCCCAACAGCATGCATCCCGGCTCCAAGGATCGTTCCGGCGAGTTCGTTCAGCTGCTGACGGCGCATCAGCGCGATTTGTATGTCTACATCAACACGCTGCTGGTCGGAGACATCGCCACCGCCGACGTATTGCAGGACACAAATCTCGATCTTTGGAAGCGTTCGGATGAGTTCGATTTCAATCGGCCGTTTCTCCCCTGGGCGTATGGCTTCGCCTATCATCGCGTGCTAGCACACCGGAAGACGCGCTCTCGATCGCGATTGATGTTCAGCGATCAGGCTATGCAGCTGATTAGCGACGCGTACATGACGGATTCCGTTGGCGCAGACGCCCGGCTCGCGGCGCTTCAAAATTGTATTGACAAGTTGGATCTCGATCAGAAGCAGCTCATTCGAGATCGCTACGTCGGACGAACGTCCGTGAAATCGCTGGCGGCTCGATTGGGCAGTTCCGCCAATCAGGTCTCGGCGCGCTTGTACCGAATACGCCGGACGCTTGCGAAGTGCGTTGAAGCTACCTTGGCAGCGGAGGCTACCTGATGGGTACTGCCGAGAAACAACTGCAAACGCTGCTGGACGCCGTCCTGGACGCTACCTGTTCCGACTCGCAGCGAGACGAATTTGGCCGGTTGATCGAGGAGCATCCGGAGCTGGCGGCCGAGTTTACAGAGCAGCTCCGCATACACAGTCTTCTGCAGTGGCGGAGCAACGAACTCGAATTGAGCGGGCTGAAGATTCCTCAGGCGTCGCCCAGCCGCCCAGGCTCCGGCGATTCGGAGAAGAGGGCCACCAGAGGCGCAAATATCGGTTTCTTGGCATTCATCGCCGTCGCACTACTGATCGCGATAGGCTCTGTTTTTTGGCGCTTTCGAAAGGTGGAGTCCGAACCTCCCTACGCCATCGCGGAAGTCGTCGACGAAAAAGGCGTCGTCTGGTCCCCTCGCACAACGGCGATCGAAAACGGTCGGCTCGTCCATTCGGGCCGGCTGGAGATCGAGTCCGGGCAGCTCACGTTGCAGTTCCGGTCCGGCCCGACCGTCGTGCTTCGCGGCGCCGCGAGTGGCCGCATCGAGTCCGACATGCTGATGCGGCTGGAGCGTGGTCAAGCGACTGCCCAAGTGCCGCATTGGGCCAAAGGCTTCACGATTGAAACGGCCGACGTCGAGGTTATTGACCTCGGAACCCAATTCGGCGTCATGGCGCGGGCCGACGGCATGACGGATGTCGTGATTTTCGAAGGGCAGGTGGACGTAAAGCCGACCGGCGGACGGCAGCGGGTTCAGAAGCGTCTAAATCAAGGCGAGGCCGCACGGATTGCCAGCAATGGCTCGATTGACCGCATTGTCGAAGTTCGCAGTGGTATTGAAGGCGGCTGGTCGACGATGCACCATGCCGATCCCTCCAGTGTCTTCAAGGCCATTCGCGACAACATTCCGCCCTCGGACGGCTCGACGTATTACTACTACCAAATTACGGCCCGAGGGCTGCGCGACGATGCGTGGGCGTACGTCGACCGACATCCGCACCAGTGGAACGGCCTTACGCCCAAAGGGCTGCCTGAGATACTGCTCGATGCGGATTATGCCAGAATGTTCAACGACTACCGATATATCCACGGTTTTGAAATTGTCGTGGAATTGGCAATGCCCGCTAACTTGTACGTATTTTTCGACGACCGCGTGCCGACGCCCGAATGGCTAACCGAGCGATTCGAAGACACGGGCATCGATATCGGTCTGGACGAGGGTCCTTGGGAGGGGATCCCCGACCACCGTACTGCCGTCGGTGGCGGAAATAGCATCGACAACATCTTTTCCGTGTGGCACCGCCGTTGCGAGCGCGCTGAGGAGGTTACTCTAGGCGCTGTCGGCGATTCGAACGAAGCCCGCGCCATGTATGGGATCGCCGCCACGCCCCTGGAGCTCGGCCAACGAGGTCGCTGAAGCAAATGCACGCGGCCTTTTGTCGATGCCAACCGGCCGGGCGCTCAGTTATCAGGTTGCCTGGCAACGTTTTGAAGCTGACTCTGGCGGTCATTCTCCTCGCATCATTTGCCGGGCCGATCGTTGCGGAGACTTCCCGATCGCGTTCTCACGAATTGTCGTCGGACTGGCGGTTCTCACGTGGGGAGGCGGGTGGCGAGAAAGACCCCGATTTTGATGATTCGTCGTGGCAAACGGTGCGGGTGCCGCACGACTGGGCCATCGAGGGTCCGTTCGATCCACAGCAGGACGGAAGCTCGGCCAAGCTGCCCTGGCGAGGCGTCGGTTGGTATCGCACATCGTTCGTGCTCGACCAGCAGCCGGGCGACCGCGTTTACATCGATTTCGACGGCGTCATGGCATTTGCGAAAGTGTTCGTGAACGGCAAACCGGCCGGCGAGTGGGACTATGGCTACACGTCGTTCCGCGTCGATGCAACGCCCTACGTCCGCCTTCGGGGCGAGAACACTTTGGCGGTGCGTGTCGATACGACCGGGCACGGCACGCGGTGGTATCCCGGCGCCGGCATCTACCGCAAGGCCATGCTGCAGATTCGGAAGCCAGTGCACCTTGCGCACTGGGGGACCTTCGTTACTACGCCGACGGTAAGTGACGAAGCCGCCACCGTTCATATCCGCACGACGATAGAGAATCACACGGAGGAGGTTGCCAGCGTCGCGATCGAATTCTCATTGCAGCCCTCGAACGGCGGAGGCACGGACGTAGCAGCGGGGAGGCAACAATTGCAAGTTCCGCCGGGGCCGACCGTTGTCGAGCAGACCATGCACGTCGACAAGCCGTTGATTTGGGACATCTTGAGCCCCAACCTGTATCGGCTGCGCACCACGCTTCGAAATGCTGGCGAGGTAGTAGACGTGGAGGACGCGCCCGTCGGCCTCCGTACGTTTCAATTTACGGCGGACGACGGCTTTCATCTGAACGGACGCCGCGTGCAACTACATGGTGTGAATCTTCACCATGATCACGGTCCGCTGGGCGCGGCGTTCTATCCTCGCGCCATGGAGCGCCAACTTGAGATCATGCAGGAAATGGGCGTGAACGCCGTGCGGACAAGTCATAACCCCCCTGCCCCCGAGTTGCTCGACATTTGCGATCGAATGGGCATTCTCGTCATGGAGGAATGCTTCGACAAATGGGATGAAACGGCCGGCCGGGTCAACGGTCGTCCTTCGCTTCGCGATCATGCCGAGCGACATCTTCGCAGCATGGTCTTGCGGGACCGCAATCATCCGTGCCTCGTCGCCTGGTCGATCGGCAACGAGATCCTGGCAGACGAGGAGGGAGTCACGCCCGAGCGTGTAGCAATGATGAGGGACGTCGTTCGGAAATACGATTCAAGCCGCCCCGTAGGCATGGGTTGCCACATTCCCCACTATACCGACATGGGTATCTTCGATGCCCTCGATTACACAGGCTGGAACTATGGTCGGCGCTACGAACGCTACCGGGAGCGTTACGCCGATCGGCCGGTGATTTACACCGAGTCGGCCTCAGCGCTAAGTACGCGCGGCTTCTATGAGCTGCCCCTGCCGAAGACCAAGTCGGATTACTCCGACCGGCGCCAGGTTGCGTCGTACGACCTGAACGCGGCTCCCTGGGCGGACATCGCGGAGATCGAGTTTCAACTCATGCAACGCGATCGCTTCGTCGCGGGCGAGTTCGTCTGGACCGGCTTCGACTATCTGGGCGAGCCCACGCCGTTCGCGCGACACGCTCGAAGCTCGTATTTCGGTATTGTGGATCTCTGCGGCATACCGAAGGACCGTTACTACATTTACCGCAGCCACTGGCGACCGGAAACGCCGACCATCCACATCGTGCCCCATTGGAACTGGCCGGATCGGCGTGGCCGAAAGGTCCCTGTCTTCGTCTACACGAATGGGGATGCGGCCGAATTGTTCCTTAATGGAAAGTCTCTCGGCGTCGAAAAGAAGAACGCGAAGCCGAAGCGGCCCATGAACCTGGCAAGCGGCCGACCAGTGACCGCCAGCTCAAATCTTCACGGGCATCGAGCGGAAGTGGCCACCGACGGCAACGGTGTCACCCGCTGGTGCGCGGAGAACGACGATGTTGCATCCTGGTGGCAGGTGGACCTCGGCGAGCCGCAGCCATTGAAGTGCCTTATCCTCTCGTTTGATCAGGAGGCGAAGTATTACGGCTATGTGATTGAGGCCTCGGAAGACTCGGTTCATTGGGAACCGGTCGTCCTGCAGCAGCCCAGCGAGGAGCCTCGCTGGGGAGGTGCTCGTACCGCCGTTCACGATGTCGACGCCCGTGCTCAGTTCGTTCGCATCACCTTTGCCGATGTCCCGCGGCACACGGGCGTGGCTTGCATGACGGAATTCGAAGCCTACGCGGAACCGGCGGAATCCGGCTACTATCTGCCAACGTATTCCTTTCGGTTGCGTTGGAACGATGTCCTCTACGAGCCCGGCGAACTGCAAGCCGTCGCGTACAGAAATGGCAAACGGATTGGTTCGGCCGTAGTGAGCACGGCCGGCGAACCGGCCGCAATCCGATTGACGCCCGACCGAACCCGCCTCACCGCCTCCGGAGATGATCTCTGCTACGTGCTTGTCGAGGCGATTGACGAAGATGGGACTGTCTGCCCACTCGCGGAAAACCTGGTCCATTTCCAGGTCCGTGGGCCAGGCGAAATCGCCGCCGTCGGCAATGGAAACCCGTTATCGCTCGAACCGTTTCAGGCCGACCAACGTGAGTTGTTCCATGGCAAGGCCATGTTGATCGTGCGAACGCTTCGAGAGCAGGCCGGCGATATTCAGATCTTGGCGCAAAGCGCGGGACTTGAATCCGCTCAAGCGACTTGTCGGGCCGTGCCGCCGTCCTCGACCGCTCGGCCGTCGAATTGATGGCCTCCTTCCTTGCGCTCGATTCCAGCCGCTGTTCTTTTTCTTAGCGAGATGCACTGAGAACGATCTGCGTAAGCAAATCGAATTCTTGAAGGCCGAAAACGAAATGCTGCGGAAACGAGTCCCGAAGAAACGGATCTTCCTCACCGGACGACGAGCGGAACCGTCTCCTAATAAAAGCTCGGCAAGGCGATTGGGCCCGGCGTCCGTCACCTGATCACGATCGTCCGTCCGCTGAGAACGCACGTCGAGAAGGCCCGACTCCGTTCTATCCTGGTTGACAGAAACGGTTCATACGAACAAGTGCGATACCAACATCCGTCTTTAGCTACGGAGCTCGGCAAGCCACATGTCGATTCCGCGGAGAATCATGTCAACGGCGATCGTTCCGATCACCAGCGCGGAAATTCGCCCGACGACGTCGATGTAACGATCCACTAGGCGTTCATGACTCTGCCGCACCAAGTCGTGAAGTCGTTTGATAAACAAGGTGGCCAAAATGGCCGCCGTCAGCGCCATAGCAATCGACAGCACGGCGAAAAGAGCGGGTTGGCGAGAACCCGCTAACACGCTGGCGCTCACGGTGCCCGGTCCAATCAGAAACGGCATAGCGATCGAGCCGGACACGTGCTCGGCCGGCCCGCGCAACTCGCGAATCGCCGCGCTGCCGATCATCACATAACGAATGGCGATGATGAAGAATACCGCGCCGCCGAAGATCAAAAAGGCGGCGAACCGCACTTGCAGCACGCGGGAAAAGATGGCGTCGCCCGCCCAGGCGAACGCGGCGAAGACGACAAAGCTGATCAGCATCCCGCGCACCAGCGCGCGGCGGAACGTCTCGTGGTCCAGCTTCTCAATCAAGTCGAGCAAGTAAACGCTGAGCAGAAACGGATTCAGCAGCATGAACAGCAACAGGAACGAGTCGACAAAGGCCCTACCGTTCATCGCCAACTCACCTTCTTAAAAGCCGTCATGATCGCGGCAAGCGCTTAGAGACGTTCCAATACGCGACGGAGAAAATCGCGGGTCCGTTGTTGTTGCGGGTCCGTGAAGATGTCGTCCGGGCACCCCTGCTCAGCGATCTTTCCTTGGTCGAAAAACAGGACCCGATCGGCAATGTCCCGGGCAAATTGCATTTCGTGGGTTACAATCAACATTGTATAGTCTTCCTGGTGGGCCAGCTCGCGCAACACACCCAACACCTCGCTCACCAGCTCCGGGTCGAGCGCCGACGTCACTTCATCGAACAACAGAACGCGCGGCTCCATCGCCAACGCCCTCGCGATCGCCACCCGTTGTTTTTGCCCACCGGAGAGCTGCGCCGGTTTGACATCGGCTTTGTCGGCCAGCCCCACCATGCGGAGTAGCTCACCGGCCCGACGGTCGGCCGCGTCGCGCGCCTGTCGCTTCACGATTCGCGGCGCGAGGCTCACATTCTCCCGCGCCGTCATGTGGGGAAACAAGTTGAAATGCTGAAACACCATGCCCAGCTTGCTGCGCACCTGGCGGAGGTGGGCCTCGTCGGCCGGTTCTTGTTCACCGTTGCGGGTTACCGTCCACATCGACTGGCCGTCGACTTCCATGGTGCCGGAATCGGGCTCTTCGAGCGTCATTAATAAACGCAGCAGCGTCGACTTCCCCGACCCGCTGGGACCGATAACCGCGACTTTCTCCCCCGGGCTAATCTCGACGTTGATGCCGGCCAGCACGTGCAACTCACCGTATGATTTGTGCAAGTTGCGGATTCGAACGATGGGCTGCGTCGAATGGCTCATGCGTGAACCACCTTCAGTCGCCGTTCCAAGCAGCCTATGGCAAAGCCCGACAGCAGGCTCAGCACCAGAAAGACGGCTCCCACGATAGTGAGTGGCTCCAGATAGCGAAACGTCTCGTTGCCGATGATCTTGGCCCGTTGCAGGATTCCCAGTACGGTAATGGCCGACAACAGCGGCGCATCCTTGAACATGGCAATCACGTAGTTGCCCAGCGTCGGGATGACCGGTGGGATGGCCTGCGGCAGGACTACATGGCGATAGGTTTGCATGGGCGAGAGCGCGAGGGCGGTGGCCGCTTCCCATTGCCCTTTCGGGACAGCGTCGATGCCGGCCCGGTACACTTCCGTCATATAGCAACTGTAATGCAAACCCAACGCGAGCACACCGGTGAGCATTGGCGAAAGCGTGCATCCGACGTCCGGCAGCACGTAGAACAGAAAATAAATCTGCACCAACAGCGGCGTGCTGCGGACCAGCTCGACGATGGCCGCCGCCGGCCACGCGATGAACCGGTAGCGGGACCGCCTGGCAATCGTCCAAAGCAAACCGAGCACCAACGCGATCAATGTCCCGCAGGCGACCGCCTGCAGCGTAATACCGAGCCCGCGCAGAATCTCTGGCAGAATTGACCACGTGAATTCCCAATCCCAGATCATCGTCTCTCCCCCTGACCAAGCCCGAGCTTAAGACGCCGTTCCAGCCGTCGAACCGCGGCGGTAATCAGCATCGAAAGGACGAAATAAACAGCGAGCAACAAGCCGAATATCTCCACGGTTCGCAACGTGTCGTCGCGTAGAAACAGCCCGGCCCGCGTCAGGTCGGTCACCGTGATCATCGAGACCAGGGCCGTGCTTTTCAGCAGCTCGATGAGCAGGTTGCCGAACGGCGGCAGCATGATCAGCAGTGCCTGGGGCAGAATCACGTAGCGCAGGGTTTGGCCCTGCGTCATGTTGAGGGCCATAGCTGCCGCGAATTGGCCGCGGGGCACCGCCTCCACGGCGGCTCGCACCACCTCCGCGCCGTACGCCCCGATGTTCAGCCCGAGCACCAGCATGCCGACCACGACGGCGTTCATCTCAATGCCCAACAGAACGGGCAGCGCGAAGTAGAACCAATACAGTTGCACCAGGGCCGAGGTCCCGCGAAACGTCTCCACGTAGATTGCCGAAAAGGATCGCACGATTGGGTCGCGTGACCGACGTCCCAATCCGGCGAAGAAAGCGCAGGCGGCCGCCACGACCGTCCCGCCGGCAAAGATCCACAAAGACAGCCAAAGACCATCCAGCAGCGGCGGCAATAGATCGAATGGAGGCGGCACCGATTCACGTCCCTTCCACAATTTCAGCGGCCGTCGCGTCGCCCGGCAACGTCTCGCGAGAGAAACCGAACGGTTTGACCAGTTCCAGGTGTTCGGGCGTGCCAATGAATTCGGCCAAGCGCCGGTTGAATTCTTGCACCAGGGGCGTGTCGCACTTGCGAAAAGCGAACGCGCCATAGCCGCGCACCGGCGCGCCATCGATGACCGGATCGTGAAACGGCCTCGCGCGTTCGATCCCGCGGCTGTTCAACTTGTGGAGCAAATCGTTGGCCGTCAGCACCGTCGCCGCGATGGCGTCCACCCGACCGGTCCTCAGGCCGCCCAGCGCGCTCGGGTAGTCGGGAAAGACGACGGTCCGATCCGTCGGCACACCGAGCGTTTTGGCGTAACCGTGCTCGACGCTGCCTCCCATGACGCCCAGCCGCGCCTCGGGCGATTCCACCACGTCTTCGAAGCTGTGCAAGTCGAGCGGATTGCCGGCTCGCACCAGAAACGCTTCGCCAACCGCGTACGTTGGATTCGAGAAGGCGATTTCCTGGGCGCGCTCCGGCGTAACGTACATCCCGGCGGCGATCACGTCGAAGCGGCGCGCTTTGAGGCCGGGTATGAGCGAACCGAATTCGGTCACGACCGGCTCGATGCGGGTCGCGCCCATTCGTCGCAGGATCACTTTGGCGATCTCCGGCGCCTCGCCGGTAATTTTGCCCGTCGTGCTGTCCAGATATCCATATGGTGCTTCGTTTGCGTAGCCGATGCGGACGACGCCGGTACTGCGTATTCGCTCGAGGGTGTCAAGGTGATGGCCGGCATGTTGCGCGGCGCGGTAGTACGCAAGCACACAACCGGCGCCCAGAAGTATGAGCAGCGCGATTCCCAGCGGGGTCACCGAATTTGAGTTTTTCTTCATACTGCTTTGCTTTGGCCCGCCGATTCGAGCTACTCTAGCCGCGTTCTTAGTGACAGCACGATGTGAGAAAACTCATAAATGCCATGAATGGCGGTTGAGGCGCAGAGCACACTGCATTATAGTTTATCGTTACCGATGCAATATTTGCTAATGCAAATACTTGGATTGAATTGGGCACAGCACAGGGCGGAAAGTGCGTCATCGCAAATCTGACCGATGACCGGCACATGCCGCCGATGGAGTCGAGCGATATCCCTCTCTGCATAACCAAACCCGGGGTTGCACGTGGCTGTTCGAAGTGAAGCGCACGCTAGTCACCTCGCACATCACGACCTAAGCGTCCGCAGCCCCAACGTAACCGATGCGGCCGCTATCTGGCGGCTAGTGTGCGCGTGCGAGGCGCTTGACGACAACTCATGCTACGCCTACTTACTGCTGTGCAGCGACTTTGCGGACACCTGCCTGGTGTCCTGCGACGGGAATCGCTTGGCCGGTTTTGTAGCCGGTTACGTGCCGCCGAAGCGGCCTGACGTTGTCTTCGTCTGGCAGATCGGAGTCGACCCGCGGTACCGGGAACAAGGGTTGGGCAGGCAGTTGTTGTCCCAGTTGATCGATCGCGCGCCCGACGATACTCGATACCTGGAAGCCACCGTGACGCCCAATAATCACGGGTCGCGACGGTTGTTTCAGTCGCTGGCCGATTCGCGTGGCTGGACGCTAACGACCTCCCGCCATTTCGATACGATCCATTTTGCCGATCAGGAACACGAAGAAGAGTTGCTGATTCGGATCGGCCCTTTCACGGAGTGATGCCCGCAAGCAAAAGGAGCAACTATGCAGTTGATCGATCGGTTGGAATCGGAAGTTCGCAGCTATTGTCGTATGTTTCCGACGGTCTTTAAGAGGGCGATCGGGAGCAGGGTCTGGGATCAGCGCGGTCGAGAGTATCTCGATTTCTTTTCGGGCGCCGGCGCATTGAATTACGGGCACAATCCGCCGGAAATCAAGTCCCGCCTGCTCGAGTACATCGCCTCCGACGGCGTCACCCATTCGTTAGACATGGTCACCGAGGCGAAGTGGCGCTTCCTGCAGACGTTTGAGGAAGTGATCCTCGAAGCTCGCAGCATGAAATACAAGACCATGTTTCCCGGGCCGACGGGCACGAACGCGGTGGAGGCCGCGCTCAAGCTGGCCCGCAAGATAACTGGCCGCACCAACATCATTGGCTTTACCAACGGCTTTCACGGCATGACATTGGGTTCGCTCGCGCTGACGGGCAACGCGGGCAAGCGATCGGCCGCCGGTGTGACATTAACGGACACGACGCACATGCCGTACTGTAACTACTTCGGCACAAACACCGACACGATCGACCTGCTGGAGGGCTATCTGAGCGACTCGAGCAGCGGCTTCGAGGCCCCCGCGGCGTTTGTGGTGGAAACACTGCAGGCCGAGGGCGGCGTCAACGTGGCCAGTCGCGAGTGGCTGCGGCGCCTGGAAAAGGCGGCCCGAAAGGTCGGCGCGCTGCTGATCGTCGATGATATTCAGGTCGGCTGCGGGCGGACCGGACCGTTCTTCAGCTTCGAGCCCGCCGGCATTTCGCCCGACATTATCTGTCTCTCCAAATCGCTGTCGGGCTATGGCGTGCCGTTTGCTATCGCGCTGCTCAAGCCGGAACTCGACCAATGGAGCCCCGGCGAACACAACGGCACTTTCCGCGGCCATAATCTGGCTTTTGTCACGGCCACGGCGGCGCTGGACGTCTACTGGCGTAGCAACGACCTGACGCACCATGTGAACCGATGCGCCGAGCAGTTGCGCGATGCGATGATCGACATGGCCGAGCTGGCCGACGGCGACGTGCGTGGCCGTGGTTTGATTCACGGTATCGAGTTCCCCGACAAGTCGCTGGCCGGCGAGATTTCCAAAGCGGCCTTCGAACGAGGCGTGATCATCGAAACCTCTGGTCCGCGAGATGAAGTCCTGAAAGCATTGCCGCCGCTGACCATCGACCAGGCTGAGCTGGAGACCGGACTTTGCATGATGAAGCAGAGCATCGCCTCCGTGCTAGCGACACGCGGCAAGCCAACTCTGGTATCTGGGACAGGCTTGGCGCACGAGTGCATGGGAGCACCCGTTGACGTTTCTGAACCGTCCCGCGTGGAGGCAAAATAGCCGATGATCGTCCGTCATCTGCACGATGTAATTGGCACCGATCGCGAGGTGCGTGCCGAGAATTGGACCAGCCGGCGGCTGCTGCTCCGCGATTCCGGAATGGGCTTCTCGCTCCACGACACCGTGATCCGCGCTGGCACCGCGACCGAGATTCATTATCAGCATCACCTGGAGGCTGTGTACTGCATCGAAGGAAAAGGCTCGGTTCAGCTCGCGGCCACCGGCGAGCAATACGACATCGGTCCGGGCACTGTATACGCCCTCGACGAGCACGACAGACACGTGCTGATCGCCGAGACGGACATGCGCATGGTCTGCGTCTTTAATCCGCCGTTGGTCGGACCCGAAGTGCACGACGATCACGGCATCTATCCTGTATTGAGCGAAAGCTAGGAGGATTCGATTCCCATGAGCGTTGCAGATTCCATGGTCGTCGATATCGACCCGTACGAGTCACGCGTTGGAGCCGAATGGGCCGCCCTACCGCGGCAAGACCCCATGGTGTGGGGAGCCGCGGCCGGCCCGCTGGCTAAGTCCGCGTTGTCCCTGTACGCTGAGCAAGGCTACCTGACCTTGCCGGAATTGCTCTCCGAAGAAGAGGCGGCGCAATTACTGGCCGAGGCCAAGGCCCTGGCCGCGGAGGCCGACGTCACAGCACCCGACGTCATCGCCGAACCGGGCAGCAACATCGTCCGAAGTCTGTTTCGGCTCCACCGTACGAACGAACGCGTGCGGCAATTGGTCAACGACCCGCGGCTGGCCGACACGGCTCGGCAGCTGCTGGACGGCGAAGTCTACGTGCATCAGTGTCGGGTCAATTTCAAGCCTGCGTTCCGTGGCAAAGAGTTCTTCTGGCATTCCGATTTCGAAACATGGCACGTGGAAGACGGCATGCCGCGCATGAGGGCGGTCAGTCTGTCTATCAATTTAACGGAGAACAACGAGTTCAACGGCCCGCTCATGGTCGTGCGCGGATCGCACCAGCACTATATCCAGTGTGTCGGCCAGACGCCCGACAACCACTTCAAGCAGTCGTTGCGGAAGCAAGAGTACGGCGTACCGTCGCGCGAGGCGCTGGAGTTCCTCGTCGAGCGCGGCGAAATCGAGGCCCCCAAAGGGCGCCCCGGTTCGGCGCTGTTTTTCGACTGCAACACGATGCATGGTTCGGTGGGC
>CAZHIV010000543.1:0-2798 GCA_964532675.1 uncultured Planctomycetaceae bacterium | reverse complement strand
GTCTGGCGGCGCTGGGCGTTGTACTGATCGGATTCGAATCGCAAGCCGACGCGCGCGGCCGTCGCTGCGTGCGCCAACACGGTTGCCGCACTGCGTGTCACAAATTCTGCGAGCCGAAGCGCTGCGAGCCGAAGCGCTGCGAGCCGCAATCCTGCGAGCCGAAGTGCGAACAGCCGGTGTGCGAGAGTGATTGCGGCGGTTGCCAGAAGAAGTGCGGCTGCAAGAAGCGTTGTGGCCGCCACAAAAGCCGCAAGCAATGCGGCGGATGTGACAGCGGTGGCTGCGGCGGCGGATACAACGGCGGGGAGGTGAGGGAGGCATCGCAAGACGGGCCAGCCCCCGCGCCGCCGGAGGAAGACGCTCCGAGCGCTTAAGCTCGTTAATGCCGTCGCGCGATGCCCGCCCCTGGGAGTGTTGCACCGCGAACTGGGCATGACGGGCGGCGATAACGAGCTCCCACTGGCCGGGCCTCGGTTACACGAGGTCCGGCCTCTTTTGTTGCGCTGGCGGGAATACAATGCTAGCAAGTATTTCTGACGTGGCAGTCCGCCGGCTTCCGCTCGCCCTTGGCGGCGGCAGATGCTACAGTCCGGCCCGGGGCGGGATGCCTGTCGCGATTCACGCTGGGACTCGCCGCCAACTGCTTTCGCCACGCTTCGCCGCACAGTACCGCCATGGAATTTCGCATCGCCCTGGACATCTTTCGCGGCCCGCTCGATTTGCTCCTGTATTTGGTCCGCAAACAGGAGCTGGAAGCGACCGAGATCGCGCTCACAGCGGTGACCGAGCAGTTTCTCGAATACATCGCGGTGCTCGAAAAGATCGACGTCGATGCCGTGGGCGAGTTTCTGGAGATGGCCAGCGTGTTGCTGGAGATCAAGTCGCGGAGCGTTTTGCCGGGCGAGGAGGAGGTGCAGGACGAGCTGGAAGACCCGCGCCAGGAGCTGGTCCGGCGGCTGCTGGAGTACAAGCAGTACCGCGACGCGGCCAGCATGTTGGAAGAGCGGAGCCGCGAGTGGGGCGAGCGTTATCCGCGGCTGGCGAGCGAGTTGCCCGCGCGGCAGGTGTCGCCCGACCAGCAACCGATTCGCGAGGTCGAGCTGTGGGATTTGGTGAGCGCGTTCGGCCGGGTGCTCAAGGAGAAACATCGGCTCGCGGGGCCGGAAAGCATCCGCTACGACGAGACGCCGATCCACGTCTACATGCAGCAGATCGACGCGCGGCTGCAGCGCGACGGGCGGGTGGCGTTCACGGCGTTTTTCGAGGCGGCGGTTCATAAGTCGACGCTGGTGGGCATGTTTCTGGCCGTGCTCGAACTGGTGCGACATCAGCATGCCCGCGCGGCGCAGCCCGAGCTGTTCGGCGAGATCTGGCTGGAGCCGGGCGACGAGAGGTTGAGGGTTGAGGGTTTAGAGTTGAGTGTGGAAGGTTGAAGGTGGAAGGTTGAAGGTGGAAGGTTGAGGGTGGAAGGTTGAGGGTTGATGGTTGTGGGTTGAGGGTTGATGGTTGTGGGTTGAGGGAGCGATCTGCTCATTTTCTGGCCGCCTCCTTGGTTTTTTTGCCGACTCGCAACACTCAACTCTCAACACTCGACCCTCAACCGTTTACAATGACGGGTTGTTTCGTCCTGACTGCTCGCCCGCCGCCGCGTCCTCGCTTCCGATGATCCACAATCTGCCGGTCAAGACGCTCCAGCACGGCGACCTGACGATCGAGGGTTATTCGCGGGCGGCCGTGCAGACCTATTGGCGGTTTCCCGAGCTGAAGCTGGGCTTCGACCTGGGCGGCCAGCCGTGGTCGTTCATGGGGACCGAGACGTGGTTCGTGACGCACGGCCATCTCGACCACATCGCGGCGCTGCCGGTGTACGTGGCCCGGCGGCGGATGATGAAGATGACGCCGCCGGTGATCTACATGCCGGGCGAGCTGATCGAGCCGATGCAGAAAATCCTGCGGCAGTTCTCGCGGATCGACCGCGGCCGGCTGCCGTGCGAAATGAAAGCCGTCGCGCCGGGCGACGAGATCGAGCTGTCGCGAGAGCTGATCGTTTCCGTGACCGGCACGCGGCATACCGTGCCGTCGCTGGGGTACATCGTGTGGGACCGGCGCAAGAAGCTCAAGCCGGAGTTCCAGGACCTGAGGGGCGAGGAGATCCGCGACCTGCGGCTGGGCGGCACCGAGGTAAGTGCCGAGGTGCGCAAGCCGCTGGTGGCCTACCTGGGCGACAGCTCGCCGCCGGGGCTGGACGAGAATCCAGCGATGTACGAGGCCAAGATTCTCATCTGCGAGATGACGTTCGTCGCGCCGGACCATCGCAAGGACAAGATCCACAAGTTCGGCCACATGCACCTGGACGATTTCATCGAGCGACGCGACCGCTTCAAGAACGAGGTGATCATCGCGGCTCATCTGAGTACGCGCTACCACGCCAACAGTGTCCGAACGATGGTAAGCAAAGCGATTCCCGACATGCTCGACGGCCGGCTGCATCTGTGGCTGTAGAGCGGTTATCGATTTGATGGTGCCGATTACAACAGCCGGCGAAACGCCGGTCGCCGCCGGAGAGTTTGCCAAAGCACCACGGCGATCGCGCCAAACGCCGTTAGCACAATGGCCCCCGGCTCGGGCACCTTGCCAAAAGCCCCGCCCGCGGCGTCGGCCTCGCCAAAGTATTGACGCCACACCACATAATCGTCCGCATCGATGACGCCGTTGCCGTTGCCGTCGGCGCCGGTGCCCCATGGCGAAAGGTTCTGACCAAGTGTGTTGCGCCACACCACATAGTCGGCCGCATCGAC
>CAZHIV010000542.1:0-2984 GCA_964532675.1 uncultured Planctomycetaceae bacterium | reverse complement strand
TTCATCGGCGGCTACAATTTCCAGGCGGCTTTCAGCACCGGTTGGCTGGCGGGAGAAAGCGTTTGAAGAACCATCGACCGCTACCTGGCGGGCGGTTGCAGCCCTGCCTGGTGGGCGCGTTGCTGCAAACTCTCGGCTGCGGTTCCGGGCGCGTTGAACACCTCACGCAACAGGCCAGAGGAATTCTTTAGCTCGCGGAGCGCCGACGACCACGCCCCGGGCGATTCGCGCTCGAAGCGATCCGCTTCATTCAGACAAATTGCCAAATAGGCGGCTCGGGCATTGATCGGCTTCGGTGCCACAAGCTCCTTTTCCAGCGCCGGCAGAAAGGCGTCGCGGAGCCCTGCAAGACGTTCCTCCCGCGTCGAAAGCGGCTCGATATTTGCCGGCCGCTCGCGGCGGATTCGGACTACCGACCGGCCGTCGCGGTTGTCGAAGCGGCCGCCTTGTTCCTCGATGACGATCCGAGCGCACTCGAAGAGCCTGTCTTCGAGGCCGGTGAGGGTCTCGTCATCCGGCATTTCGTCTCGCGTCGTGTTGCGATAGACGTCGGCGATGTCCCAACCCTGGTCGTTCATCCAGCGTCGTCCTTTGACGACGCCGAGGATCGCACCGGCGGTGGCGGCGTTGTTGTCGCAATCCCAACCGAGATTGAACGCCAGGCGGAGCGTTTCGGCAAAGTCGCCGTCGCCGTGCAGCAAGGCGGCCACCGTGCAGGCGGTGTTCAGCTCGTAGCCGTTGGAATCGCGGAAGGTGCCGCCGTGCGTTTGCCAGCGCTGCTGGATTTCAGCCCGCGTGGCACGCCAGTCGTTTGGATGGGCCCGGCAAATCGCGCGCACGTCGCGGACGATGCCTGCGACATTCGAGTCTGGATCGACGGCGGCCGCTCCCGCGTCGAGAATCCGCTCCAAATCAGCTTCTACGTAAGCGGTGGCCAGCATTGCGGTGAACAACTGGGTGGCCTGGGCGGGCTCGCCGTCGATGGCGACCGTGGTGTAATGAACGCCCAGGCGGGCCGCCGTTTGGGGCATGGCGGGCGCCATCATTCCGAACGACTCGCACAGGAACTGGCCCGCGATGTTGAACTCGGCCCAAGGGTTGAGCTCCGGATGGCCGGTCCACGGCGGCTCGAAGCCCAATTCCATGAGCTGCCGCGCGTAGCGATTCGCGCAGAAGATCCGCCGATTGATGTGTCGTTTCCAGAGCTGAGTGAGACGCGGCGGCGGCAACTGGCTTTCGCCGCTTTCGGCGATCGCACGCAGATAAACCCATTCGATGTCCGTGTCGTCGTCGGTGCGGGCGCCGTCGGGAAGGCTGGGAGTGTACTGTTCGACGTTGCCGGGCTCCGCGATGTACTTGAATTCGTGCGGCAGTCCGTTCAGGTTCCCCAACACCTGGCCCAGCATGCCGCCTCGCAGCTTGTCTTCGAACTCGTCGGCATCGATCTCGATCACGACCGCGCCATCCTCGGCCTGTACGGTCTGTGCGGTATACGTGTTGACTAGAATCCAGCACATTAGCATCAAGCGTCGTTTCATAGGGCCGATTATGGCATGGTGCGCGGGCAAATCAAACACGCTGTTTTCGCTAAAACACGGTTTCAAAACGATCGATGCTTGCAGCTCAGTGGCACAGGCCGCTGGCCTGTGTCGCAGTTTTGCGGTTCGCCGCACCGGCTAGCAGCCGGTGCCACTAGCTTTGGAACCGGTTCTAGCGAAAATCTCGCGATTTCACGTCGAGCTGGCGGAGCTGCTCGGCGAGCGCTTCGAGGCGCGTGACGACGACGTGGATGATCGGCACGGCGGATTGCGGAGCCGTTTGGATGTGGCCGTGGGCAATCCAGGCCGGGGCGCGGCGGGCGATGCGGTAGTAGCGGTCCCACGTGTGCTGATGCACGACGAGGTTGATGGTGCCCGTTTCGTCTTCCAGCGTGACGAACGTGATGCCCTTGGCGGTGCCGGGGCGCTGGCGCAAGAGGACGATGCCCGCGACGCGGACCGGCGCCTCGTCGGCCAGCTCGACCAGCCGGCGCGCCGGCGTGACGACGAGGCGATCGAGCTGCTCGCGGTAAAACGAAATCGGATGGGCTCGCAAGGAGAGTCCGGCCGTGCGGTAGTCGGCGACGACTTGCTCGCGCAAGGGCATCCTGGGCAATGCCGATGAATTTTCATATCCACCGACAGCCCCCGGCTCTGCCGGGGGTTCTAAAACGCCACTACTTGGCCGCTGATAAACCCCCGGCGGAGCCGGGGGCTGTTGGTCCGAAATGCTGGAATCAAACAGCGGCATTTCGCGGCGTTTTTTTTCTTGTCCTAAAGCTTGCCAGAGAGCTTGCCGGCGGTCGGCGCCGAGCGAGGCGAACGCATCGGCCTTGGCCAGACGCTCGATGACCGGCCGTCCCAAACCGGTGCGGCGGGCGAAGTCGTCGATGGAAGCAAAGGGGCCGGCCTCGCGAGCGCGTTCGATGGTCTTGCCGGCGCTCTCACCGAGGCCATTGAGAAGACGGAGGCCGAGGCGCAGGAACACGTCGACAGCCCCCGGCTCCGCCGGGGGTTCGTGACTCGAGCAAGAGTAAAGACGACCTGACTTTATGCAGTCCGATTCAACCCCCGGCGGAGCCGGGGGCTGCTTGTGCTCCAGCGTGCAATTCCAATTACTGAAATTCACATCCACCGGGCGCGCGCCGACGCCGTGGTCGCGGGCGTCGCGCACGAGTTGGGCCGGTTGGTAGAAGCCCATCGGCTGGCTGTTGATCATGGCGGCGGCGAAGGCGGCCGGGTAATGGTGCTTGAGCCACGCCGAGGCGTACACCAACAGCGCGAAACTGGCGGCGTGCGACTCGGGGAAACCGTACTGGCCTAAGCTTTCTTTCTGCCTATACAGGGTGTGGGCTAACTTTTGGGGCTGGCTTTGGGCGGGCATGCCCTGGTGAAGATTTTGGCGAAACTGCTGTTTGTGACGGGGCTTTCGCATGGCGGCAATCG
>CAZHIV010000541.1:0-2723 GCA_964532675.1 uncultured Planctomycetaceae bacterium | reverse complement strand
TGCATCGGCATCGATACCGAGTTCGTGTCGGAGGACACGTTCCGCCCGGAGCTGTGTCTCATTCAAGTCGTCACGCCCGAAGAGCTGGCCGTCGTCGATCCATACCGGGCCGGCGACCTGACGGCATTTTGGACCGCACTTGCCGAGGGACCACATACGACCATCGTCCATGCGGCGCGCGAGGAGGTGAACTTCGCGCTCACTGCCTGTGGCCGGCCGCCGGCTAACCTTTTCGACACGCAACTGGCGGCCGGCTTTTGCAGCGCGGAATATCCGTCGTCGTACGGGGCGGTGGTGACCCGGTTTCTCAACGCCCGGCCGGCAAAGGGCGAGCAGCGGACCGACTGGCGTCGGCGGCCCCTTTCGGCGGAGCAAATCGACTACGCACTGGAAGACGTGCGCTACCTGCTACCGCTGCACGAAACGATTCATGCCCGGCTCAAGCGTCTGCATCGGCTCGATTGGCTGGCGGAAGAAACCGCGCGATGGCTGCACGATGTGTGCGACGCCCGCGATCGGCCCCGCTGGCGGCGCGTGTCGGGGCTGGGCAGCCTTTCGCCGCGCAGTCTGGCGATCGTGCGCGAGTTGTGGATGTGGCGCCGCGAGCAGGCCGAGCGCCGCGACATTCCGCCCCGCCGCATGTTGCGCGACGACCTGATCGTCGAGTTGGCCAAGCGGAAAAGCGACAACATCGAACGCATCCGCGCCGTGCGCGGAATGCACCGCGGAATGAAACGCGAGATGCTCGACGAACTGGCCGCGTGCGTGCGCCGCGGGTTGTCGGCACCGCTCGGCGATCTCGAGCGGCGGCCGCAGGAAGCAATGCCGTCGCAGCTCAACCTGCTCGGCCAGTTCCTGTCGCCGGCTCTGTCCAGCATTTGCCGGGCCGCCAACGTGGCGACCAGCCTGGCCGGTACTGCCACGGACGTCCGCGAGCTGATCGCGTACCGCTTGGGGTTCGGCGACATGACGGAGCCGCCCCTGCTGGCCGGCGGATGGCGGGCCGACCTGGTCGGCCACCTCATCGAGGAGCTGCTGGCCGGCAAGAAATCGATTCGCATCGAAGATCCGCTCAGCGAACATCCGCTGGCGTTCGACGCCGGTTGGGGTGAGGACACGGCGATCGAGGGCGACTAACCATGGACGATCCCTACGCCGTCGATATTGCAGCATGCCGCGGCCGGCAGAAGCGGCTGTTGGAGGCTGTGGAGCCACTGGATGCCGACCTTATCGTGCTCACGCGGAGGGAATCGGTGCAGTGGACCACGGGAGTTCATGTCCGCCCGCCGTTCGAACCGGTCGCCGCGATGACTCCGGCGGGCGACGTGACGCTCGTGCTGCCGGAACGGCAGAAGGGCGCCGCCGCGGCGGCCGACGAAGTAATCGGCTACGAGGCCAAATGGCATTCGACAACGCGCGACACACAGCGCGCAGCCAGCTCGGCGGTACTGCAGGAAAGCGTGTCGCGAGCGCCGCGGCGCGTGGCCTGCGAATTCGAGGCCTTTTCGCCGCATTTATTGCTGGCATGGAATGCGCCGCTTGTGGAAATCGATGCCATCCTTTTTGAGCTCCGCCGACGAAAGGATGCCGACGAGCTGCGGATGCTCGCGCGGGCCAACGAGGCCAATCGCGCGATGTACGAGCGCGCGCGGCAGATCGTTCGGCCGGGCGTCAATGAGCTGGAGGTGTACGCCGAGCTGCACGGAGTTGCGGTGCGCACGTTGGGCGAGCCGCTGACTTATTTCGGGCAGGACTTTCGCTCGGGCGCTCGCGGCGGCCCGCCTCGCGACAGAGTGGCGCAAGCCGGCGAGTTGATGATTCTGGATCTGGGCGTCGGTTTTCACGGGTATCATTCGGATAACGCGCGGACGATTGCCGTCGGCGGCGAACCGAGCGAGCCGCAGCAGCGCGCATGGGAGACCGTTACGGCCATATTTTCGGTGATCGAATCCGAATCGCGGCCTGGAGCAAGCTGCCGGGAATTGTTCGATCGAGCACAGCGGCAACTGGACAAACAGCGGCCGTGGGTCTTCAATCATCACTTGGGCCACGGCGTGGGACTGGCGCCGCAGGAGGGCCCGCATCTCAATCCCCGCTGGGATGACGTGCTAGCCGAGGGTGACTTCATTGCCGTCGAGCCCGGGCTGTACCACGAAGAGCTGCACTTTGGCCTGCGGCTGGAGAACAACTATCGTATCACGGCCGACGGCGTCGAGCTGCTGACCGACTGGCCTTTGGAACTGTGAACTTTGACAGCACTGCCGGCTTGCTTCTTCGTTCCGGCTTGACGCCGTAGACCTCGCCGCTATACTCCGCCGGCTCTTCTACTGCCTCGTATTCTCGGCGGCAAACGCCCGCCGCTTTTCACCGAGACGCTTGCTCAATCCATTTGGCGGCCGAGCGGAGAACGTTTGCGCTCGTTCGTCGACTACGCCAAGCGCCGCGCGGTAGCCGATCGGAAAGAATTGATCCATGTGGACTTCGTTTGTTGATATTCATTGCCACCTGCTGCCCGGGATCGATGACGGCGCCAAGAGCTGGGACGCCTCGCTGGCGATGGCCCGGCTGGCGGTGGAGGACGGCACGGCGACGATCATCGCCACACCACATCAGTTGGGCAACTTCGGCCACAACGACGGCGATACGATTCGCCGGTTGGTCGGGGAACTTCAATCGCGGCTGGAAAAGGCCCAACTCCCACTGACGGTGCTGCCCGGCGCCGA
>CAZHIV010000540.1:0-11947 GCA_964532675.1 uncultured Planctomycetaceae bacterium | reverse complement strand
TCTCCCAGAGGGAGAGGGTTTTGAAACCTGTAGTGTTTTGCGAATAGTTCGCGGTAACCCTCTCGCGCCGCGCCGGCGCGAAGCCGATCACGGCGGGTCGAGCGTAAGATCGAGTTGTTTCGAATCGCCGGCCTCGACGGTAAATTCGATGCCGGACGTGGATTTGTTTTGGTATCTTGCGGAGATCGTGGCCGGCGCCTGCGATTCCAAATCTCCCCGATTTTCGAGAATGATGACGGTGTAATTGCCCGGTGGCACTCCGTCGCCGGCTTCACTTACTCCCAGCTCAAATTCTCCGTCTACGTCGGTTTGGCCGTATGCCGATTTGCCGCTCTCGGCGGCGAATGCGATCACCCGCGCTCCGACGAGCGGCGTACTATCCTTTCGAACCAATGTACCGCTTACCGTGGCTCGGTCCGACTTTCCGCAGCCGGCGACGAGAGATAACACACATACCGCCGCCGCTGTCGAACTGCGGACGACCGTCCACCGATTGTTCATTCATCTATGGCCTTGCTGTCGATCGTCGACGAACGCCTGTACGACAGCTTCACTAGGCAAACGCTTTTCTCGATTACGGAATATGTTGACACGGCTCCGCGGCCCCGTCGAATTCGTACGGGTCGTCACCGGCCCGGGTAGCGGCACGATCCAGCACGGCCAAGTTCGTTTCGCGCGAGACTGGCCGCACGCTGCCATCGCACATGACAAACATGACAATACCTGGATGCATCCCGCCAAATCCCTGGTCTCCCCCTTCGTTCTTGTTCAGATCACACTTTTGACAAAACGGCTCCAACTCGCCGATGTACCAACCGGGAAAGTGATCGCCGTTGAACGCATGGTCTTGTTCCGAGATCCGCTTGCCGACCTCGCCTCCAAGCAGCGTTTTGCTCGTCCCGTCGGTGATGCTTTTAAGGCTGGTCATCGCGTTCCAAGAAATCGCACCACGATTGCCGGTCCCACCTTTCGTGACATTTGTTCTTCGACACTGGGGAACGGGTCCGTCGACCAAGTGATAAAACTCGTTTCCTACCGCCTGGTTGTACTTGACGGTTACGTTCATGCCGCTGTTGTTCAAAGTGCCGGTGTAGACGCACGTCGAGCCGGCCACGGCGCGGTAGTCGGAGATTGACCCCTGATATCCCAGTCCGGGAGCAAAGGGATCGTGGAGTGGATGCCCGTGGCCATCATCCGTAGGGTCCGTTTGAGTAAGAATGCGACTTCCGTGACTCATTGATGGGCAATAATAACTTGGGACAATGGCCGTGCGGGCTTCGAGCGTTTGATCGTAAAAGCAACCCCGCTGCGGATCCCACAGATCGGCCGCCACGCCCTCTTCCAAATAGGGCATGATCAGCGCGAGCCAGGTCCGGTCGCCGTCGATGATGCGCATCGGGGGAAGTTCCCGGCGCGTGTCGTGATAGTTGTGTACGGCAATTCCGATCTGCTTGAGATTGTTGGCGCATTGCGCCCGGCGAGCCGCCTCGCGGGCCGCCTGGATCGCCGGCAAGAGTAGCGCGACCAAGATGCCAATGATCGCGATCACCACGAGTAGCTCGACCAAGGTAAAGCCTTGCCCCGGGGGGCGGCGATGTCGTGCTGAGGAATCGACCATGGGCCACCAAACCTCTCTCCCTAGCGGATAATGCTATTCCTCTGACCGGCAAATGACGTCCGAAGTCCCTGTGGCACCGTGCCCCTGCGGCCTGACCGATAGCCCAGGCGGTCTGGACTGACTTTCCGCCGTTTCGGCGAATCCAGCGGAAACTTGCAGATAAGACCGCCTTGGCCGTCGGAAGCACGAGTCCCCGAGCGGCCGAACCATTGGTCACGAGGAGCCGCCCGCGGACACCGCATGTTGCCCTCGAGTGCCGACGGGCGCGGGGAGTTCCGGAGCGCTCCTATTCTTCGATTCTAGCCGCCCGGGCATTGCATCCAAGCAGTATTTCTTGCAATAATATACCGAAAAGACGCAAGACTTACGGGTGCCCGGCGGCCAGATTGCCTCTTTCAACACAGCCCTGATTATACGACATGAGCGTCAAACGTGCCAAGGAAATCGCGCTCGCTTTTCCGCGCGGGTCGCATCAGGAAGTGCTGATTACCGGCGTGCTGCGGTACGCTACCGAGCAGGGCTGCAACTGGTCGTATGTCACGGCGCCGGAGTCGCTGGCTTTGTCGGTCCTCGAACTGGTGGGTTGGCGGGGCGACGGGATCATCGCGGCGATCAATACGCCGGCGGAGGCGGCGTGCGTCAAAGAGCTCCAGATTCCCACGGTGAATATTTCCGGCACCCTTTCCAAAACGCCGGTGCCCCGCGTCAGTCTCGACAACGGCCTGGTCGGCAAACTGGCGGCGGAACACTTGATCGAGCGGGGCTTTCGCGATTTCGCGTTTTACGGGCTGCGCGACGTGGCCTATTCGCTGGTCCGATGCAAGTCGTTCAACGAGCGATTGGAGGCGGACGGGTTTTCGAGCAGGGCGCTTTTGATGCCGCCCACCTATCGGGCCAAGGGCATCCAGTGGCGCGAGCAGCAGCGGCGGCTTGTCAAGTGGCTGGCCGCGCTGCCGACGCCGATCGGTTTGTTTGCCGTGACAGACTATCGCGCGCGGCAGGTGCTCGAAGCGTGCCGGCAGATAGGCCACCGCGTGCCGCAGCAGGTTGCGGTCGTCGGCGTCGACAACGAGGAGGTGATCTGCGTTCACGTGCAGCCGCAGCTTACGAGTGTTGCGCGCAACAACCAGCAGGAGGGATATCACGCGGCGGCGATGCTCGACCGGCTTGTTCGAGGTAAGACGGTTGAGAATATGGAAAAGATGGTGCCGCCGCTGGGCGTCGCTTCCCGCGAGTCGACCGAAACGGTGGCGTTCAAGGATGCACGGTTGTGCCAGGCCATCGAATACTTGAACCAGCATATCGAAGACCCCATCGGCGTGCAGGAGCTGGCCTCGCATGTGGGCGTTTCGCGCCGCTGGATGGAGTACGCATTCCGCGACGCCTTGGGAGAGAGCCCCTATCAGTACATCCGCCACCGGCGGCTGAAGCGGGCCGCACATCTGCTCGAGGAAGAACCCAACGTGAAAATCTACCTGGTGGCGCGGCGCACGGGATTCACGTCCGCCAAGCAGTTGTCGATGGCGTTCGGCCAGGAATTTGGGCAGAGCCCGCGCGAATATCAGCGTTCGAAGCGCGGTTAGGGCAGCTAGAGCGCAAGCGGAAGTCGGGGCGGGCCTCAAAGGGCGACGCGAGTCGAACGCGCGCTAGGCGACGGACAGGGCAATGGCTTCGCCGCTGGTGGCGTACTCGATTTGGTGCGGCAAGCCCCCGCTGTCGAGGCTGCGGCGGCCGGCCTCCAGGATGGCGGTCACGAGAACCGTGTCGTCGACGGTGGCCAATCCACCGCGAAAGTCCTGCGGCGTCGCCAATCCGCCTCGGATCTGATCCACGGCATCGATGAAAGCCTCGATGCTGCGATAGCCGTAGCCGGATTGGCCGGAAAAATAGCCCTGAGCATCCGGCGTGTACTTCATGAAAAGCGGGTTAGGAGAACTGAATCCGGCGGCATCGGTGGCCAGCGAATATCCGCGGTGTGCCTGATCGATTTGCACCTCGCCCTGCTGGCCGAGGTAGTAGAAGCGTTGCTGGGAGTGGACGTCGCTTTTGGGGGCGATCCAGCTCGCCGTGTAGAACGCGGAAGCGAGCGAGCCGCTTTGGATATTCTCCCACTGGACGCCCAGCGTAATCGTATCCTCGGCCTCGATGCCCTCTCGCCTGGCGACGCCGGTCGATGCCAGTGCGGTCACCGACAAGGGGCGTGCGAGATGGCCGACGCTCCACACGTTGAAGTCGATGTGGTGCGCGTTGAGGTAGTAGCTGATGTCGCTCGAGCGGCCGGCCCACGACCGAAATGTCTGCAACTGGTATTTGGGCTGGCTCATGAACGAGGAGAAGAAGCTGAATTCGCCGAGCTGGCGAATACGGTCCCGGGCGTCGGCGTAGATAGGATCCCACCGCTTGTGCACCTCCATCGCCACCAGCACGCCGTTGCGCCGCGCCGCGTCGGCCAGCGCAAGATGCTCTTCAAGCTTCTTCACAATCGGTTTGGCAATCAGCACATGCAGCGCGCGATCAACCGCCTCCATCGCGATATCAAAATGCGTATCGTCGGGCGTGAAAACGGTGACAATATCGCCCGGTTGGAGCTCGTCCATAGCGGCTAGGTAGGCCTGAGGGTCGCTGTGGACGGTGTCGTCGGGAAAGCTTTCAAACGTGACGTCGAGGTCTTTGTAGACACGAGCAATCGACTCGTGCACGTGGCGGCGGATGCCGGGAAATTTGGTGCCGTTGGTCCCTGCCATCTTCAGCCGGCCCACCTTGCCGCGCCGTCGCATGTCGAACAGCGATAACGCGACGACACCGGCGCTCTTGTCGGAGCCGCTTGCACCGTTATGAACGTAACCGGTCGTGTACTCGCCGGTGCCGACCATCAGCACACTGGGACGCATCATTTTCGTACTACCCCGCTTTGCACCCGCCCGCCGGGACCTCCGGCACCATTAGTGTTATACGAACGCGGCCTGTGGTGGTAAACTGGTGGCAGGAGATTTGATAGAGGCGCAGTTTTGGATTTCGAACATTGGGAGCCCGTTCTGTGACATCGAATCGCTTGACACGCGTATCGCGGCCCTTTTGCACCGCGGCCGTGCTCTGGATGAGTTGGCTGACGGTGTCCGCAGTCGCGGCGAAAGTACCGGCATTTCCGGGCGCCGTCGGCCAGGGAGCCGAGGCGAGCGGCGGCCGCGGAGGCGACGTCTATCACGTTACGAATCTGTTGGATTATGACACGGATAAAGGCGAAGAAAAAATCGACGGAAGCTTGCGGCACGCGATTCAATCGGCCGCGGGACCGCGGACCGTCGTTTTCGACGTCGGCGGCGCTATTAGGCTGCACGCTCCCCTGGGAATCCGCAAAGACAATTTGACGATCGCCGGCCAGACGGCCCCGGGCGGCGTAACGCTTTGGGGCTACCCGGTCGAGATTGTTAACGCTTCGAACGTGATCCTCCGCTACGTGCGTATTCGCACGGGTGATTTCAACGCCAAGGCGCCCCACACGGCTAGTTCGTCGGCGAGCGGCAAGGGGGCGGGAGACCTCGACGCCAACGCGGCGAACGGGCTCGATATTGGCCGCTCGAACCGCGTGATCGTCGATCACGTCTCCACGGCGTGGGGAATGGACGAGACGCTCTCGGTGACTCATTCGCGCAACGTTACGGTGCAGCACTCGATCATTGCGGAAAGCCTCAACGACTCGTACCATCCGAAGGGCCCGCACGGATACGGTACGCTGATTCGCGGCGAACTTACGCCCGCCGATCAAAAAGCCGGCACGGGCGGGTATACCTTTTACGGCAATCTCTGGGCGCTTCACCGCGCCCGCAATCCGTCGATCGGTGGACAACAGCGTCTCGAACCGGGCCAGCAGGAAAGCGAGCGACGGCGGACAGACGTCAATCTGGTTAATAACGTGATCTATGGCTGGAGCGATCAGCCGGCGCACCGCAGCGATCTTGGCGAGGTGCGCATAAATTTTGTCGCCAATTATGCGGTGAACGGGCCGTGGAGCGGAACGGACTACATCTTTAACGAAAGCAATGCCGCGCGGACCCTGCTTTTCCAGCAAGGAAACATGCTGGACGCGGACGGCGACGAACGCCTCGACGGCACACTGGTCGGGAAGGCCGCCGATATTCGCCGCACGTTCCGGCAATTCGACGAGCGCGACGTCCTTCTCGGACCGAGCCACGGGCAGCCCTTCAACTTCTACGAGACGGTTGCACCGTACGTCGTGCCGGCCGAAGAGGCCTATGCTCGCGTGGTGCGCGCGGCGGGCGCCAGCCTGCGGCGCGACGCCATCGACAAGCGAATTATCGACTCGCTCGTTCATCGCACCGGCTCCCTGATCGATTCGCAGGACGTGCATCGCGACGAGCGCGGCGTGTTGGCAGGTATTGACGAATTGCCCAACGAGCGGCGGCCCGTGGGATTCGACACCGACGGCGACGGGATGCCCGACGAGTTCGAGGTCGAGCGCGGCCTCGACGCAGGCAACCCGGCAGACGGCAACGGAACGACGTTAAGCGGCAAGGGATACACGAATCTGGAAGTCTATCTTCACGAGTTAGTCAATGATGCGACCGATTAGAGCAATTTCACTAAATGCGTAGCCGTTGTTTCGTCGAATTCATCGCGAAAACTGTGGGATTGTCCGCCACATGTCAGAGCGACTCGCTCTAGTCGAGCTCGGCATCTTGCTCACTCTTCGGATGTGGCCTGCGTCTCCTCGACTTTGAAGTTTGTAAATTCAATCTGGTCGGCCGTAGCCTCGTTGTCGGAAATGCGAATGAACAGCATGTCGAACTGATCGTAGATCGGTTCCGTGCCGAGATAGCTGCCGTCATCGAAGACCGACCAGCTTGAAATCTCCTCGTCGCCCTGCCGGTAGAGGGCAGTCAACTCGACTTCGGTCTCGGAGACGCGCTCGACCGCGAGCACGACGGTATACTTCTGATCGAGCTTCAGCCCAACCGCGTTTCCGCCAGAAACCTTGGCATAATCGCCGCTGGTGCCGAGCAGGCTGTCGCTCTGGAGGTTTAGACGCTTGCCGAGGTCGAACGGCTTGGTGAGTGTGTGTTCGTCGCCCGTCACGAGCACCTGCACGGCATAGCCTTTGGCGTCCTTCCAGGGCGACTCCGGTCCGCCGGCGTCGCTGTTTACGTCCGACTCGACGCGGGGACTCGTCGGATCGTGAAATAAGCCAATGCGCAGGCTGCGGGAGGTGCCCTCGCTGAGCTTGCCTCGCGGAATGAACGAGACGCTGGCCGTGAGTTTCCGGCCCACCTCCAACTGGACGGGTTCCTTTTCGGTGAAGTACGTCCAGATCTTCTGCGAAGCCGGCGTCATCCGGGTCGTGAGCGCACCGGGCTTCACCGAGACATCGGCCTCGCGGCCGACCCACACCGCCGCTTCTTTGGGGAGATTCGACTCGCCGCGCTTGCCGTCGGCCCAACTCTCATCCAGCAGCACATCGCCGGCGGCAAAGCAGGACGCCGGCAGCAGGCAGGCGATGAGGGCCGCGTAGAGCGTCGACCGAGGCGGCTGGAGGTTCATGTTCGTGCTCGTTGCGTTGCGTTGGTAGTAATTGTCCTGACTACGGCGTAAAAAAAGCGGCACCCTGCGGTCAGGGTGCCGCCCGTGTGCATTGCGCGGCGGCAAAACGGCCGACCGCTTAACACTTCCGGCGACGCATCAGCGCGAGCGCCAGGCCGCAAGAACCTAGCAGCGCGATCGAGGCCGGCTCCGGAACGATAAAGTCCACGCGGAACAAGTGGGTGTCGAACACTTCCGCCGTGGTCGTCGCTCCACTGGGCCTAACCGCAAAAGTGTCGAACAAGAAGCTGGCCGGATCCACGTCGATCGATGAAGCCGACAAACTGCCAACCCCATTGAGGTTTCCGCCGGTCATTGAAGACGATATCTCGATCTGATTTAACGCATTGCGCGTCAGCTCCATGATGAAGGTGTAGGTCGTATCATCGGTGTAGCCTGGGTTGCCGGTCCCGCCGTCGCTGGCCGCGAGAGCAACGTCCGTCCAGGCACCGCTCGAGCTGAGCAAAGCCCCGCCGGCAACTGCCCTTTCCACCAACTCGAATGCATCGTTACGACCAAGTGTTTCGCCCATATTCGCGAAGACCCCATAGCCCGTGTAGGCGGCGCTGCCGGGCGAACCATTCGCGGCGATTCTCGCGAGAGGAGGCGAATCGACCAATGCAATGCGGAGGTTTTGGCTGGTGTTCGATGCATTGACGTTATGCGGCGTGAACACCCATGTGACGCGCATCCGATTGCCTGGCGCGGCCAGATTGACTTCCTGGGTTTCGGGTGTGAAGTAGGTCGTCCAACTAGCGGACGAGGTTTCCGTTGGATCCTGGAAATCGCCGCGGAGCGGACCGCCGGGGCCCACGGGATTGAGCTCCCCAACGCCGCCCTGGTACCAAACCGATTCGATATCGCCGTCCAGGTCGATGTCGATTCCGTTTTCGGACTGGACTGGAAATGCCGGATCATCATCCGTGCCGTCAATCCAGGTATCCCGGACAACCACCGCAGCGGAGGCCGAAGTGATACAGGCGCAGGTGGCGACCAGTGCCACGACAAGAGTCAAAACTGCAAGACGAGACCCCCGTAGAGAACGTGGCCAATTTACACAGAACATTAGTCTCTCCTTTGCACAACTAGAGAAGCACGATCTAGGTTAGCGATGCACGCGTGACACTGGTGTGAATCTTACGTCCGTGCGCAAGTGCCGGCCGACGAGAAAAGCAACCGCCCTCGCAGCCGGCAAACTCGACTGACCGGTTGAGACGACCACGCGCTCGCACCCTGCAGCGCAATGATAAGGTCCGCCCGCTGCAACCGTCTCTACATTCCATGCTATTTGGTGTGGCATTTCAGCCAAGCAGCTATTCTTGCAAAAAACGGTCGAAAATACGCAAATTTCGCCGACGCCGAAGCAAGGCGGCCACAGACATTGAGACCAGCAGGATCGAAGTCGCCGGTTCGGGCACCGCCGGTGACTGCGCGCCGCCGCTGCCGCCCACAGTTCCGAAGTTTGCCCGCCAGGCGTCGTAGCCTTCGGTGTCGCCGTAAGCGGCCGGGTTCGATCGCCACAACGCGTAGTCAGCGGCATCCACGCTGCCATCGCCGTTGTGGTCGCCAGGCAACCCCGGTGCCGCGGCCTGAAGCAAGGCGTCGAGCACCAGCCGAGGCGCGAACGATGCATTCCCTTCCTTCGACCAGAAGCTCGCCTGCGAGCCGCTGTTGATCTGTTCGATGATGATCGTCGCCAGACCGGCCATGTCATCTCCTTCGAAGAACGCGCTCAAGTTGAGGAACACGGCCAGGTTGAGATTGTCGAACGTCACGGTTTGACCGGCCGAAGTGCTACCGATGGTCAAGGTTCCGAGCGTCAGCAGGTCGTCGGCCGCGGGCAGCGGCTGGTTCGTTTGAGTGCCGGGGCTGCCATTGGCGGTGTATCGCGGGTCGATTCCCAGCGTGCGGCTGTTGCCGTCAAAAACCATGCCGGGCGCGTTGTCGAATTCCACGCTGCTCTCGTCCCAATCCCAGTCGGTCGCGTCGTGCTCCAGGCCATAGATCTTGAACTGTGTGCCCGAGATGTTGGCCGCCGCCGTGAGCTCGAGCCGCGCGGAGTCGATCGAGCCGGGCTCGATTTCCGACAGATCGAATCGCAAGAGCATCGCCTGATTCGTCGTGCCGCTGGTGCCGTCCCAATGGATGTCGACCGTGCCGGCCGATCCGTTTCCGCTGCTCACCGCAGAGAGACCGCCGTTCTCATTCACTTGAGCGTCCGCCCCGTTACCGAAGCTGGTGTGGATCGTGTGCTGCACCGTATTGGCCGGCGCGTAGGCGTAGGGCGTGAGGGAATGGACGTATTGTTCGAGATAAGTGTAGCCGCTGGGGGCGTAGGTCTGGTGCAGCGGAGTGCTCGTATCGAAGCCGTTGGCGAGGGCCCAGGCGTCGGGCACGCCGTCGCTATTGGCATCGGGCAGCGCGCTGCCGCCGGGCAGTGCGGGCCAGCCGCCCCAGTCGGCCTGGGTGTCGATTTGCCCGGGCATGTGGTTCATAAACGAGCGGACCAGGCGATGATCCACGGCGTCGCGATATTGGCTGGCGCCGGCGCGGCTCAGCACGTGAACGTACGCCTGTGGGGCCGTGTGCGTGTCGACTTCCGGCAGCAGCGCCGGGAACAATCGCGCCGGCTCGGCTATATACGTGTGATTCGGCCGAACTACGTCGCCTTCCGCAGCCGGCATGCCATTGAGGATGCCGTCGCGGTTCATGTCGACGTAATTCCCCGTCTGGTAAATATGCGAAGAGCCGTTGCCTGGCGAGATAAGCCAGTTGGTGCCGTTGTTCGTTTCCGGCCCCTTGACCCCATAATTGCCCACGTAGTTCATGTAATAGGGGTCGCCCGAGCTGTTGCCGAACTGGTCGTGCGCATTGTAGAGCACGTTATTGACCCAATCGAGATGGAGCTGGTTGCCGTCGGAGATTTGCGGGCGTGGGTTGCGGCTGTTGTTATGGGCGTAGAGATTGTGGTGATACGTGTAGTTGTGTCCGTTGACCAGCGAGCCGTAGGCATGGCCGCTTCCTTTGCTATGTCCGCCCTCGAACAATCCTTGATAGTTCATCGACCACTGGACCGTGACGTTGTTCGACGCATGGGTTGTAGACAGATTCTCGTCCACGCCCCAGGAAGCCGTGACGTGGTCGATCATCACGTTCGTGGAGGTCTGGACCCAGAGCCCGTCTGGATCATAGTTCGGCGGCGGATTGGGGCTGTGCGTGGCGGCCGAGCGGTCGCCGGGCCGAAACCGCAAGTGCTGCACGATGATATTGTTCGAATCGTCGATGTTGACTTCGTGCTTGGCGATCGTGATGCCGCCGCCGGGCGCCGTTTGACCGAAAATGGAGATGTTGCTTTCGCCGTCGAAGCGGAGGCGGGACTGAAGCTGGATCGTCCCGCCGACGTCGAACACGATCGATCGCCCCCCGGCTGGCGCATTCTCGATGCCAAAGCGAAGGCTGCCGGCACCGGAGTCGTTGAGATTTATGACTTTGTAGACGTCGCCGCCGCGGCCGCCCGAGACGTATCGCGCGGCGCCTTCCGCGCCAGGAAAGGCGGGCAGCTGCGCGACGGCATCCCGGCCCATCAGCGTGGCGGCGATCGCAACGATAAGTTTTATGCGCTGCCGATTCACGATCACTCGAATAAGTTTCGAAACCATCAATGTTTGCGGTTCAGTGGCACAGGCCACTGGCCTGTGTCACAGTTTTGCCGTTTTCCACACCGGCTAGCAGCCGGCGCCACTGCGGTTCAGTGGCACAGGCCGCTGGCCTGTGTCGCAGTTTTGCAGTTTTCCACACCGGCTAGCAGCCGGTGCCACTAGTTTTGAAACCGTTCTAGACACGGCGTCGCACCGACGTCGCCCAAAACCCGAACAGCAATAAGACCCAGGACGCAGGTTCCGGCACTGCCGGGCCGCCAGATAGCCCGGCCGCGGCACCCGAACCGGGCAGCACCGCTCCGAAATTGTTTTTCCATGCCTGGTACTCTGCCGGCGAGCCACCACTCTTGCGCCAGATGATATAGTCGGCCGCGTCCACCGTGCCGTCGTCGTTGAAGTCTCCGTCGACACCGGGCGCCGAGCCGTAATACAGCGTCAGGCTGTTACCCTGTATTTGCACGGTGTAGCCGGGGGTGATCGCGTTGAAGCCTTCGGTGAACCCGCCGCCGGCCGTGATGATTTGCCAATTGTCACCCTCGTTGGGGGTAAAGCCGCCGAGCGGCGAAACGTCGAGACTGCCGCCCAGCGCGACGCTGCCATCCACTTGCAGCGTGTCCGCGGTGCTCGCCGAGGCGAGCTCGATCTGCAGCGAGCCGCTGGAAAGCGTGAGACCGCCCATCACATGGGCAGCGCCGATGCTGCTTCCCGGTGCGAATGTTCCTCCTTGGTTCTGCAAATCAAACCCAATGGTTTCGGCGTGCAGCATGCCGCCGGTGAAGTTGAACGCGCCGCCCGCTCCTTTGGCCAACACCGGTGTGATAAGGGCGCCGTTCTGGAGATTGAGCGTTGCCGTGGCCGCGTCGTCGCCGCCGATGACGACCGCATCGGCCACTTCGAGCCAGCCGCCGGTGATGCTGAGCGAGGCGTTGTCGCCGGCATTGGCGCCCAGAATGAGCAGCCCGGCATGCTGGCCGACCGAGTCGACCACGACGCTGCCGCTATTGATCTGGGCCTCATCATACTTCGACGGTTGCCAGTTGCTGCCGTCGGTGACGCCGTCGCTGGTCTTCCAGTT
>CAZHIV010000539.1:0-2524 GCA_964532675.1 uncultured Planctomycetaceae bacterium | reverse complement strand
GCCCCGGTCGTGGTCCGCCTCGCGGGTGCTCATCGAGCGGACTACCGACAGGTGCTTCATCTGCTGGGCCAATTGCGGCATCAGCTCGCAGATCTGGAAGTCGCCCGTCGTGGCGATCGGCTTGAACTGCCCCGCCGTCGGCGCGCCGGGCTTCATGTCCCACATGTCGATCGACGGCGGCCCCCCGCCCAGCCACAGCAAAATGGCCGACTTGTGATTGCGGCTCAGCGATTCGGCATTCGCCCGCAGCGTGCGCGCCAGCGCGAACGCGGGCATCGCAAACGCCGACGCCCCGGCCAAATGACGCATAAAATGCCGCCGCGACATTCCCGCCGGTGTACAGCACTGTTTCATAATTCACACCTTAGTTTTTACCACGGAGGACACAGAGTTCACCGAGTAGCTATTCGGCCGATTCCTGATGCTTTCTCCGTGCCCTCGGTGTCCTCTGTGGTTAAATCCTAACCATTCGACTTCGAACTAATGATTAAGGATAAACTCGTTCGTATTCAACAGCGCCCACCAAATATCCTGCAGCGCCGCGCCGACGTTTCCGCCGCGCGCCCGCAGCAGATCGTTGCTGATCGCCAGTTCCTGCCGCGTCGGCAGCCGCGCGAGGGCCGCCTGGTACAGGTAGCGGATCCGCTCCGCGTTATCCATCTGCGGGTCGTTCGCCACGCGGTACAGCATGCTGCCCGGCTGGTTGCCCGTCGCCCGCCGCACCAGTTCGCCGTTCATCAAAGCTAGCGCCTGCGGGATCGAGCCATTGAACGTCGTCGCCTCGCCGGCATCGTCCGTGCCGAACGCCGTGGTGAACTGCCGCAACCAACGATTCTTGAATTCATTCCGCCGCTCGCTGCTTAGCGTACTATCCGCCGCCGTGGCCACCAGCAGCGACTCGTACAACTGCTCGGCCTCCATCTGCCGCAAGTAGAACCGGCTGAACATCGGCCGCGCCCCCAGCGTCGGGTCATCGCCCTCGTTGCGGCTGGTGATCCGGCTGCTCAATCCGTACGGCTCGCTGAGCACGATCCACCGCATGAGCTGCTTCAAGTCGAAGCCCGCATCGCGAAACGCCGTGCCCAACCCTTCCAGCAGCTCGGGGTGCGACGGCGGATTGTGCGGCCCGATGTCGTCCACCGGTTTCGTGAAGGCGTACCCCAGAAAATGGGCCCACATCCGGTTGACGATGGCCCGCTCGAACTCCGCGGAGGCCAGCACGAGCTTGGCCAGCTCCTCGCGGCGGTTGACGTCCGCCACGTAACCGCGGTCGCCAAAATCCTCGCCCCGCTCGGCGTACAGCGACGCCAGCGACGTGCCGTCGACGAACACCGGGTAGGCCACCTTCAGCTTGCCGTTGCGCAGCTCGTAATAGATCTCCGCCTTCGCCGCGTCGCCCGTCTCGCCGGCGAAGTCGCGGTCCGCCACCCGGCCGTAATAATTTCGCCGCTCTTCGCCGTAGTCGACGCGCTCCACCCGCGTCTGCCGGAAGAACGCGTTGAGCTCCCAGAACTGGTTCTGCTTGTACTCGTTGAACGGATGGTTGTGGCACTGCGTGCACTGCGTCGCCATGCCGAGAAAGATTTGCGACGTCTTCGCCGTGGCCAGCACGCCTCCCTCGGCCATCTTGTCCGCCAGGAAGTTCGCCGCCCCGTTGAAATCCGAGTCGCCCGGCCGGCAGCCCCCGGTCGCCGTGATCAGCTCGCGGGCCATCTCGTCCCACGGCTTGTTGTACGCCAGCGACTCGGCCAGGTACTGCCGCATGCCGTCGCGGTCGGTCAGCGACCGACGCTCCAGCCCGCCCGTCCGGCCGATGAGGACGTTCGTCCAGATCGTCGTCCAGTTCCGCGCGTAAGCCTCGGCATACTCCTCGCCCAACAACCGGTCCACCAGCCGCTGCCGCTTGTCTTTCACTCTCCCGCGCCGACCGGGGACTGTCCCCTTTTGCGGAGTCCGCGGAGCAAAAGGGGACTGTCCCCTTACTGACCCCCGGTCCGCCAGATAGGCCGCCAGCTCGTCGACCGTCGGCACCCGGCCCAGCACATCGAGATACACCCGCCGGCACCACTCGCCGTCGGTCGCTTCCTTCGACGGCACCAGCTCGTGGTCGCTCCACCCCTTGCGGATCGCGTCGTTGATAAGCGCGACCTCGGGGTACCCGAAGTCGTTATGTTTTTCCTGACGTCCGCCCGCCGCCTGCGTCTTCGCACCCGAATCAGCCGCCCAGGCCGCCCCAACAACCGCCCCGATCGCAATGAAAAGCACCACGCACGCCAGAAGTCGACCCCACTGCCGATCGATCGTGCGCCACACCATGACGTGGTCCCTACCTAAATGGCCTCAGACGAGTCGTCCCCCAACCTCAAATTCTAACCCCGCCCCGCCTCGAATAGTGCCGAACGAACGGCCGCGAGATCTTTTAGTTTTGGACAGGATTGCCAGGATCAGCAGGAGATAACTCGAAGTTCAAAATCCCGTCGATCCTGTAAATCCTGTCAACAACTCGTCGTGCCCGTCGTGCCCG
>CAZHIV010000538.1:0-6963 GCA_964532675.1 uncultured Planctomycetaceae bacterium | reverse complement strand
GAGCAGATCACGCCGCTGCGCACGTCGCACAGCTCCTCCGGCTTTTGCCACACGAACTTGTCGTGGTCGTTGAAGAAAGTGATCGTGCGATCGTGCCCGAGCTCGCGGGGCTCGCCGTCGAGTGTGGCGATCGTTTCGCAGAAACTGAGCTGGCCGGTGGCCCGGGAGTTGACGACGGGCCGGCCGTCGTCGCAGAGCCGCATCGTTTCGCACCAGCCGGCCGAAGAAACCACCTGGCGGGCTTCCAGCTCGTCATCGTTCTCCAGCACCACGCGCGTGACGCGGCCGTTCTCGACGGCCAGCCGCTTCACGCCGCTGCGGAGCTTAAGCTCGCCGCCCAGGGCGCGGAACTTCCGCACCAGGTGCTTGAGGATCAGCCGCACGCCCGCGGCCGGCCGGCCCAGCCCCTCCAAAAAAATGCTGCGGAACATGATCGAGAACTGGCCCCAGTCCATGTCGTGCTCGCGCGCCGAGCCGTAGAACATCAGCGGGCAGAAGAGCATCTCCACCAGCAGCGGCTCGGTGATGATCGCCCCCACGACTTCGCGGGCCGATTGGTTCGCGTGCGCCTCGCTCAGGTCGTCGTACTCGACGATCTCGCGCGTGAGCCGATCGAAATTGTCGGCCTGATCCGGGAACGCCCAGGCCACCTCGTCGCGGAGCGTTCGCGAATCGTTGTCGAATCGCAGCCGGGCTCCGGGGAACGCGATCTCCGAGCCGAGCTGCGGGGCGATGGCGAAGTCGTCCCAGCGAAGCCGCAACTGGCGCAGGAGACGCGCGAGCGGCCCGGTCTTGGTGCCCTTCGGCGTGACGTTGGTGAGGGCGTGCAGGCCGACGTCGTAATCGCGGCCGCGGAGGCGGTAGAACGAGTTCAGCCCGCCGATCGTGTAATGTCGCTCCAGGATGCAGACACGCTGCTCGTAGTACGCCAGCCGAATGCCGGCCGCCAGCCCACTCATGCCCGCGCCGATGATGATGGTGTCGTACATGAGTGCGGAGGGCTTAGGGCGGAGGACGGAGGGCCAAGCCTTCGAATTCTGGCTCTCGGCCCTTAGCCCTCCGCCCTCCGCGGCGTTACACGCTTTCGCGTTCCAGATCGCGCATCAGCGGCTCCAGGTAGGCCACCGTGCTGTTCATGCTGGCGAGGTTGATGTAGTCGTCTTCCGGAATCTGAATGCGGTGGCGCTTGCGGAGTTCCATGACGATATCCAGGAAATCCATGCTGTCGAGCTCGAGCTGCTCGCGAAAGCGCTTCTCATCGTCGAGCTGCGACAGGTCCTCGTCGGGCGCGATATCTCGCAAAATATCCAACACTTCTTCTCTAATTTCAGCGGGCGTCATTCCGTCGGTTTCTCCTCAAATCGTAGGGTGGGTCGAGTCTGCGAGACCCACCGATACAGTTATTCTCTCTTAATGTCTCACGCAAAGGCGCTAAGGCGCAAATAAGGCAAATGGGTGTCAGGGGTACTAATTTTCAAATCCTCACCTACAAATGCAAAAAATGTGGTAACAATGAAGACGATCCTTCTGCTTGTGATCGCCTTTGCGTCTTCGCGCCTTTGCGTGAGACTTCTTCTATACTTTGCCGATGATCACTACCGAGTTGATCCCCAGCATACCAAATGAATTGTTGAGGATGTAGCGGACATTTTTGCGCTCGCGGGGTTCGTTCACGGCGAGGCCGGGCAGATCGCACTGGGGGTCGAGCCGGTCGACGTTGATCGTCGGGTGGCAAATGCCGTCGTGGAAGGCGGGCAGGTTGCCGGCCAGCTCCAACGCCCCGGCGGCGCCCATCGCGTGGCCGATGAAGCTCTTCGTGTTGTTCACCGCGGGCTGCGCGCCGTTGTGGAACACTTTGCGCAGGGCGATGCATTCCTGGATATCGCCGCTGCCCGTGGCCGTGGCGTGCGTGCTCACCAGGTCGACGTCGGACGCGTCGAGCCGCGCGCTGCGGAGCGCCAGCTCCATGCAGCGGGCTTGCTGGTCCGGGTTGGGGAGCACGAAATCGCTGGCGTCGCTGTTCATCGCATAGCCGATCAGCTCGCCGTAGATCTTGGCATCGCGCCGGCGAGCGTCGGCCAACCGCTCCAGCACGTAAATGCAGCCGCCTTCAGAGACGACGATGCCGTTGCGGTCCAAATCGAACGGCCGCGACGCCTTGGTGGGGTCCTCGTGTTTCGCCAGCGCGCCTTGGCTGGCGAAGCCGGCGAAGATGCCGAATGTGCGAATGCTCTCCGAAACGCCGCCGGCCAGCGCGACGTCGCACTCGCCCAGCCGCAGCATCTGGGCACCCTGGATCATTCCCGCGTTGCCGGCGGCGCAGGCGGCGCCGATCGTGTAGTGCGGCCCGGTGATGCCCATGTTGAGCGTGATCTCGCCGGCCGGGTTGTTGGCGACCGTGCGCGGGTTATGGTGGTGCGACCAGACGGATGTGTCGTAGTCGTAACCCTTGATCTCGTAAATCTCGTTTTCCGTCTCGACGTTGCCATGCTCGGTGACGCCGATGTACACGCCCACGCGCTCGCGTTCGATATTGGGCCAGTCGAGCCCCGAGTCGGCCACGGCCTCCCGGGCGCAATAGATGCCGATGCTGCCGGCCCGCGTGCCGCGGCGAACTTCTTTGCGCTTCTGGTACTTGAGCTCGTCGAAGTCGCAGATGCCGGCCAGCGTTTCGCCGACGTAGCGGATCTCGTACTTCCGCACGCCGCTGCGGCCATTCAAAAGCGCGTCGCGAAATTCCGGCAGGCTGTTGCCGTTCGGCGCCGCGAGGCCCAGGCCGGTGATGACAATCCGATCGTGGTCGTCCATGGTGCCGAGTGGATCCGTCGCGAGTTGGCAGTTCGAAAGTTGACGACCGGCAGTGGTGACGTGCAGGCAGGATCGGAATCGTGATCCGAACCCTTGAAACTAGCCGTAATTCGGCACTTTGACAAGCGGCGACCGCTCCCCGGCAGTGTTTCAGTTTTAACTAATTGAGGGTGTCCGGGAATCAATCTCTGTAGGGAATGGCCTCTGTGCCGTTCCGTCGGTCGAACGCAACGCCACGGAACGCCGCGGAGGGCGTTCCCTACAGATTCATCGGAATTTTGAATTCCCGGATGGCCTCAACTAACTCTTCTATTGGGTGGCTGGGGCAACGCCCAGCCAGCCTTCGCTCCCGCGAGTAATTGCTACGGCTCGTCCGCTCCCAAATGCTTCAGGTATGCCCGGCGCTGATCGTCGCGGCCGAGTGAATCGGTGATATGTTCCCATCGCTGGGCCGCTTTCTCCAACGCCGCCTGAGGCGCAACGCCGGCGGACCGGGCATCCTCGACCGCCTGATCCAGCGCGGCCATGTATTGGTCCACGCCGGGAATTCGCGGAACGAGCAAACACTCCCGCTGGCTCAGCGCAGCGGTGAGCCTCTCGCCGAGTTCGGCTCGCTCGCTGGCGATGACGCTGGCGTCGTACCAGGCTGAGGAACTCGCCAGCGAACGGCGGACCGGCATCGTGCCCCGCGCGGCGCGGGCGAGCTGCGTGCTCGTCTCCGGATCGGCAAGCCACTCGAGCAATCGGAACGCGCTGGCCGCGTTGCGAGAGGAGGCCGTCACGGCCATAAGGCGGTCGGAATAGCCGAGCACTGGAATGGAGGAATTTCCGGTCTGTGGCTCCAATTCGTCGGCGTTGCTCGAATCCATGAGCCTTGCAAGCGCGTCGACGAACGGCGGCTCGGCAATGCGCGGCTTCATCGTCTCGGAGTCGAAGAGCACGCCCAGCCGCTCCTTGGCGATCGCCGCGGAAGCCGCCTCGGCAAGCAGCGTGATTGCCGGGGGTCCATCCGGATGCTGCCCAGCACCGGCCAATTTTACGCCGAGCGGCAGCGCCATGGTCTCGCCGCCCCACTGGATCAGCTCGTGGCGCACGACCGGAAAAAAATCGTCCGCGCGCAAGCCTTCGCTTTCCAAGACGTTCGGCCGCACCGGCCGCAGCCAATCGCGCAGGCACAACTCACCCAGATAGCGCGATGGAAATACGACCAGGTCCGCATCAAGCGTCTTTCCGGCGGCCATTTCCTGCCACTGCCTGGCCGACACCTCGAGCTCCCCGCCGGAGCGCTCGGCCCATTCGCCCCGCAGCCGATTGATCCCCTTGGCCAGCTCCGGCTCATTCACGACGACGACTCGCAATGTTACACTTGGCCGCGGCTCGGTATTGGCGGCGGGCGGCGGCGCTTCGCGAGGGCAGCCGGTTAGCAGCAACGCGCCGAGCACGAGGCAGCAAAGACAAGGAGACAAGGAGACACGGAGACAAGGAGAAGACTCGAAAGTCGATTCTCCTTGTCTCCGTGTCTCCCTCTCTCCTTGTCTCGACCCATCGCACATCGCACGATCACCTGTCGGCATCCTACAGTGAAACCAAAACAATGAGCGTCTACCTCGGCATCGACATCGGCACATCGGGCACGAAGACGCTGGCCATCAACGACCGCGGCAAGATTCTCGGCCAGGCCGTGGCGACGTACCCCTGTTACCATCCCAAACCGCTGTGGAGCGAGCAAGACCCGGACGACTGGTGGAAGGCCACGGTGAAAACGGTTCGGACCGTCGTGAAGCAGGCCAAGCTCAAGCCGGCCGACGTGCGGGCAATCGGCCTTTCCGGCCAAATGCACGGCTCGGTGTTTCTCGACAAGCAAAACCGCGTCGTGCGGCGGGCCTTGTTGTGGAACGACCAGCGCACGGCCGATGAATGCGAGGAAATCGAAAAACGCGCCGGCGGGCGGAAGCGGCTCATCGAAATGGTCGCCAACCCCGCGCTGGCCGGTTTCACCGCCCCGAAAATCCTCTGGCTCCGCAACCACGAGCCGAAGAACTTCGACAAGACGGTGAAGGTGCTGCTGCCGAAGGACGAAATCCGCCGGCGGCTGACCGGCGAGTTTGCCACGGAAGTGAGCGACGCCAGCGGCATGCTCCTGTTGGACGTCGTCCATCGACGATGGTCGAAGGAGCTGCTTTCCAAACTCGAACTGGACAGTAGCCTGTTCGCCCGCTGTCACGAATCGGAGGAAGTGACCGGCCGATTGACGCCCGAGGCGGCAAAAACGCTCGGCCTGTCGATCGACTGCATGGTGGTCGGCGGGGCGGGCGACTGCGCGGCCGGCGCGGTGGGCAACGGCATCGTGCGCACGGGCCTGCTCTCCACGTCGATCGGCACCTCCGGCGTCGTATTCGTCCATAGCGACTCGCCGCAGGTCGATCCCGCAGGCCGGCTCCACACGTTCTGCCACGCCGTGCACGGCAAGTGGCACATGATGGGCGTCACGCTCGCCGCGGGCGGCTCGCTGCAATGGTTCCGCAACGCGCTGTGCGAGCAGGTGGCCACGCTCGCCAAGCGCCGCAAGATCGACGTGTACGACGTGCTCACCGAAGAAGCGATCGTCACCCCCGCCGGCGCGGAAGGACTCTTTTTTCTGCCCTACCTGGCCGGTGAACGCACGCCCTACGCCGACCCCACGGCCCGCGGCGCCTTCGTCGGCCTGACGCTCAAGCATTCTCGCGGCCACCTGGTGCGCGCGATCCTGGAAGGCGTCACCTACTCCCTCCGCGACTGCCTGGAGATCATCGAGCAGCAAGGCGTGAACGTGAAGCAGATTCGGGCATCCGGCGGCGGTGCGCGGAGCGTCCTCTGGCGCCAAATGCAGGCCGATGTGCTCGGCAAGACGGTCGTCTCGATGGCCGCCGACGAAGGCCCGGCCTACGGCGTGGCCCTGCTGGCTGCCGTCGGGGCCGGCGAATTCAAGAACGTGGCGGAAGCCTGCGAGGCCACGGTAAAGACTAAGAAGCAAACGAAGCCGAATTCGTCCGCGCGGAAGTATTACGACAAAGCGTTTCCCTTGTACCAGCGTCTTTATCAGTCGCTGCGAAGCGATTTTCGTGCGATTGCGGACCTTGGATAATCGGCCGGCGCGGGTGCCGCTCAGATGCCCGCTCCAGGGGCGTTGGTTGCCTGCAGATGCGGCAGCGAGCTAGTTCGCCGCATCGCCCGGCGAAGGAATATCCAAGCCGATCGGCGGCGTGCCGGCGTTGAGAAAGCCGAGAACCGGCGATTGGGTCGCACCGCTGGCGGCGGGCGTCTCGGCGGCGTAATGCTCCATAAGAGCGGCATGCAGCTGGACGCAATCGACGTAGCACTTACGGGCCTTGTCGTCGCTCAATAGCAGGTTATCCAGCAGGGCCATTTCGTCGTCGCTGACCTGCTCGTCGACAAGAGACCAAGTAAGCTCCTGGACACGCTCCAGCACGGTGGAGTCTTCAGCCATTTCTTTGCCTCTTACAGATGCCTGCTCCCAGAGTCTTGTACGCAGCGATACGGAGTTTGATCGCTAGAAACGGGTGCAACGGGGTGCAAACGCGGTGCCAAGCCAGCCTGGAACCCGCCCGAAATGGGTATCGGTCTGGGGGCGGGAACTTTTAGAAGAATCCTGCCGGGCCGGCAAGAGAAAATGACGAGCCGGCCGGGAATTCCGCGCTAAATAGCAGGCGGACGCTAAGCCGCAAGCGGCGAGTGCGGGGCTATCGGTCCGCCAGGGGCCGCCAAGCGCGGCGGTCGTGGCCGGTGTAGCGGGCACGGGGGCGGATCAGCCGGTTGTCGTCGAGCTGCTCGATGACGTGCGCCGCCCAGCCGGCCACGCGGCTCAGCACGAACAGCGGCGTGTAGAGTTCGATCGGCAAGCCCATGTAGTGATACAGCCGAGCACTCGGCCAATCGAGGTTCGGCGGCAGCTTCTTTTCTTCCCAGATGATGCGCTGGATTACGTCGGCCGTCTCTTCCAAATCCTCGTTGCCGGTTTCCTTTGCGAGCTGTCCGCACAGCTCCTTCAGGTACACGGCCCGCGGATCGCCATCCTTATACACGCGATGGCCGAAGCCCATGATTTTTTGCTTGCTCGCCAGCGCGTCGCGAATCCACTTCTCGGCATTCTCCTTC
>CAZHIV010000537.1:0-6589 GCA_964532675.1 uncultured Planctomycetaceae bacterium | reverse complement strand
CCATGCGCTTGCCAGGCGGCGCGGTGCGGCCGGCAATAAAGGCGGCCACCGGCTTGGTGACGTGTTCCTTCACGAAGGCGGCGGCTTCTTCTTCGGCCGAGCCGCCAATTTCGCCCATCATCAGAATCGCTTCCGTCTGCGGATCGGCTTCGAACCAGCGCAGGCAATCGATGAACGAGGTTCCCACAATCGGATCGCCCCCCAAGCCGACGCAGGTCGACTGGCCGAGGCCCAGGTTCGAAGTCTGCCACACCGCTTCGTACGTGAGCGTGCCGCTGCGGCTCATCACGCCCACCGGGCCCTTCCTGTGGATGTAGCCGGGCATGATGCCGATCTTGCACTCCTCGGGAGTTATGACGCCCGGGCAGTTGGGACCGACAAGGCGGACGGTCGAAGGCGGAGGGCGGAGGGCGGAGGGCGGAGGGCCAGATTTTGCTTGCGATTGCAGATTGTTCCTTTGCAGCCGGTCGTAGACGCGGACCATGTCGAGCACCGGCACGCCTTCTGTGATCGCCACCACGGTACGGCAGCCGGCGTCGACGGCTTCGAGGATCGCATCGGCGGTGAAGGCGGCGGGGACGAAGATCATCGCCGCGTCGGCGCCTTCCTTTTCGACCGCCTCATACACCGTATCGAACACCGGTATGCCAAGCACGGTCTGCCCACCCTTCCCGGGCGTGACGCCGGCAACGAGCTTGGTGCCGTACTCGATGCAGTTCTTCGAATGAAACTCGCCCGACTTGCCGGTAATTCCCTGGCAGACGACGCGGGAGTTTTTATTGATCAGGATGCTCATGGATCAAATCCAAAACTAACCACGAAGATCACGAAGAACACAAAGAGAAAAAAATGGGAGATGTTGTGCGGCATCAATAATCCCGTTCTTTGTGTCCTTTGTGCCCTTAGTGGTGCAATAGAAAGTCTTAGTTTCCCGCGGCGGCGACGACCTTGTCGGCCGCGTCGGTGAGGTCCTTCGCGGCGACGATGTCGACGCCGCTCTTCGCAAGTATCTGCCGGCCTTCCTCGACTTCGGTGCCTTCCAAGCGCACGACGAGCGGGACGTTAAAGCCGACCTGCTTGTACGCTTCGACGATCGCCTGGGCGATCGTCGTGCAGCGCATGATGCCGCCGAAGATGTTGACCAGCACCGCCTTCACTTTTTTGTCGGCCAGCAGGATGCGGAACGCTTCGGTCACCTGCTCGGTGTTCGCGCCGCCGCCGACGTCGAGGAAGTTGGCCGGCTCGCCGCCGTGGAGCTTGATGAGGTCCATCGTGGCCATGGCCAGGCCGGCGCCGTTCACGAGGCAGCCGATGTTGCCGTCGAGCTGCACGTAGCTCAAACCGGCTGCGGCGGCCTGCAGCTCGTTCGGGTCTTCCTCGCCGGTGTCGCGCAGCTCGGCCAGCTCCTTGTGGCGGAACAGGGCGTTGTCGTCGAAGCTGATCTTGGCGTCGAGCGCCATGAGCTCGCCGGACTTGGTCACCACCAGCGGATTGATTTCCACGAGGCTGCAATCCCGATCGACGAACAGCCGCGCCAGTGCCCGCATGAACTTCTCCGCCGAGCGAACACTGCCGCCCGCGAGCTCCAGCTTCGCGGACAGCTTGCGGACCTGGTACGGCTGCAGGCCGCCGTCGGGGTGAAACGGCTCCTTGAAAATCAGCTCGGGCGTTTTTTCCGCGACCTCTTCGATGTTCATGCCGCCGGCGCTGGAAGCCATGAGGACCGGCAGGGCGGCGGCGCGGTCGAGCACGATGCCCAGGTACAACTCGCGGGCGATGTCGCAGCCGGCCTCGACCAACACGCGGCGGACCGTTTGCCCTTCGGCGCCCGTCTGAATTGTCACCAGCTTGTGATCGAGCAAATTGCCGGCGGCCTTGGCGGCGTCGGCCTCGCTGCGCACGAGCTGCACGCCGTGCTGCTGCGGATTGTCTTTGATGGTGCCCTTGCCGCGCCCGCCGGCGTGGATTTGAGCCTTTACCACGGCGAGCGAGCCGCCGAGTTGCTTGTACGCCGCCGCCGCCTCATCGGGTGTCGTCGCCACCCTGCTCTCCGGCACGGCGACGCCGGCTTTGCGCAGTAACTCCTTGGCCTGGAACTCGTGAATCTTCATGCCGGCCGCCTACGCCAATCTCAGGTATACTGGGGGAATACTTTGACGCTGAGGAGGCGGTCGAGTATAGCGCGGACCGGGGAAGAGGGTCAACCGCCCATGCAAATCATTCGGCTCGTCGCGGCACTTTTGATGTTGGCCAACGTCGTTCGTGCGGATTCGCTCGCGCTGCGCGGCGCAACGATGGGGACGACCTACCACATCAAGCTGCCGCCCGCGCCGGCGTCGTTCGACGTCGAGCGGCTCCACGCCGATGTGAAAGACGTGCTGGCCCAGATCGACCGGCAGATGTCGACGTACCGCGGCGACTCAGAGCTGAGCCGGTTCAACCGCGCGCCGGCAGGCGAATGGTTCCCCGTTTCCGCGGCGACGGCGGAGGTTGTGTCGGCGGCGCGCGAGATCAGCGAAAAGACAGGCGGAGCGCTCGACGTGACGGTCGGCCCGCTGGTGCGGCTGTGGCACTTTGGCCCGCCCGACGACAGCAGAGACGGGAGGAAGCCGGAATTCAAGCCGCCAGAGGATGCGGCACTGCGGGCGGCGCGAGAGCACGTCGGGTATCGCAATCTGGACGTGCAAAGCGACCCGCCGGCGCTGCGAAAGAAAACCGCCGGTCTGGAAGCCGACTTGTCGTCGATCGCGCCCGGTTACGCCATCGATCGCCTGTGCGAGCTTCTGGCCGAGCGCGGCCTCAAGGATTTTATGGTCGAGATCGGTGGCGAAGTTCGCGCCGCCGGGCGGCGGCCGGATGGAATGCCGTGGCGCGTGGCAATCGAGCGTCCGGTTGCCGGCGGCCGCGCCATGCAGGCCGCGATTCCGCTCGTGGATGGGGCGATCGCCACGGCCGGCGACTATCGGAAGTTTTTCGAGTACGCCGGCCGGCGATATTCGCACCTTATCGATCCGGCGACAGGCCGCCCGGTGGCCCATTCGCTCGCGTCGGTGACAGTCGTGGCCGACACCTGCCTGGCGGCGGACGGCTGGGACACACCGCTGCTCGTGCTGGGTCCGCGGCGCGGTTACGAGTGCGCCGAACGGCACGGCATCGCGGCGCTTTTCATCTCGCGCGGCGACGACGAAGCAGCCGTTCGGCCGACTTCGGCGTGGCAATCCAGATTCGGGGATTAACATTGTGAGCGAGTTGCGGCCATTCGACGAATCCCTCTTCGCACAGCTGCTCGATCGTGTGTCGGACGGCGTTGCGATCGCCGCGCCAAAGCCGTGGCGGTTGCTGTATGCCAATCGCATCCTGGCGGAGCGCCTCGGCCACTCGGCCGACGAGCTTCGTGGCAGACCGCTGGAGGAACTCTTCGATCCAGATGCACGCACCGAGGCGCTGGAGCTGGCCGAGCTGGCGTACCAGGGCAAGCCGCCGGAGGCAGACGTCGCGGGCGTGGAGTTCCGCCGGATCGTGGCGGGCGAGCAGACGCTGCTCGGCGTGGTCGTTCGGCATGAAGCGAGCGTGGCCGCCGCGACGCCCGGCGCATCCGAGCGACGCGACCCGCTTACCGGACTGCGCGACCGGCGGTTTTTGATGCAACGGCTGGCGGCCCTGCTGCGCGGCGAACGGTCGGGCGACCACCGGTTCGCGGTGCTGTTCGTGGACCTCGACAACTTCAAGCTCGTGAACGACGCGCACGGCCACCTGGTGGGCGACCGCGTGCTTCGCGAAGTGGGTCGTCGGTTGACTGGCTGCGTGCGCGACGGCGACCATGTGGTGCGGTTCGGCGGCGATGAGTTCGTCGTGCTCATCGCGGGAGCGGCCGGCGGGAGGGACGTCGAGCCGATTGTGAACCGCATCCACACCGCCTTGGAGAAGCCGGTCGCGCTGGCCAATGGCGAGTTCAGGCTATCGCTGAGCATCGGTGCGGCGATCGCGACGCCGGACCATCGTTCGCCGGAAGATTTGCTCGGCGACGCCGATCGCGCGATGTACGCGGCCAAGCGTGCGCGAAACGCGGGAAGCTCGTTGCCGGCGGTGGAATAGGCGATCCTAGCAAGTGCCAGCATCGCCGCATGCATGCGAGCCGGCGTTGCCGGACCAGCGGCAATTCGCTAACTTCCGCAGCTCTAAATCACGTGGAGCTAGCGCTAAGCCACAAGCGGCGGGCGCTTCCTGGGCAAGGATGCAATGACATGCGAATCGCGGCGATCGTGCAGCACGGGGGGTCGGGCTGGCCGGAATTGAAGTGGGGTCCACTCGGCGCCGGGGTGAACGCCGTTTATGGACCGTCGCGCTCGGGCAAGTCGACGCTCGCCGGTTTGCTCGCGCACACGCTGTTCGGCAAGCCGGCCGCCCCGCTCGCGCCGCCTGTCAACGACGTGCCCGGCGACGTATTCGTGGAAAGCGAACTGGGCCGCCACCGGCTCCGGGTTACGCGGGACGAGCATGGCGCACCGCGGCTGACCGTCGCCGCCATGCACGGCTCGACGGCCGACGCAAGCACCATGCGCCGGTTGGTCGGCGGACTGTCGCCGGTCGTGCTGGCGCCGCTTTGTGCGGTCAGCTTCCGCGAGCCGCCGGATATTGGCCGCCTGCTTTCGGCAGAGTTTGCGGGCGGGTTTCAATCGGTCTTCGGCGGGGACGCGACGAACGAGAGCCGCAGGACGTCGGAGCTTGCCGCTCGTCGCGACCTGCTGGCCCACGAGCTCGAAACGCGAATTGCGGGCGATCGCCAGATGAGCAAGGAGCTCGAAGCCCGCTGCCGGGAGATCGATCGTCTCGTGCAAAACGAACAGCAGCAAACGGACCGCTTGGAGCAGTCGTTGCAGGCGACGGAAACCGCGCTGGCGGAAACCGACGCGCGGCTCCGGTATCGGCGGCTGGAACTCAACGTCGCCGGCTTACGGCAAACAGCGGAACCGCCGTCCGGCGATTCAGGGCAGGACGACCTCGTCGAACAGGCGGCGCGGCTGCGCTCGATGCTGGCCGAGCTGGCGCAGCGCGAGGCCAGCGTCCGCGGAAAACTGGGCCAGCTCCAAGCGGCCCAGGCCGATCACGGAGCGGCCGTCGCCGAATCGCAAGTCTGGCTGACCGTCGGACGCCAACTGGCCGCCGACCTGGCCGGCGAGGTCGCCCGGCTGGCCCGCGCCACCGCTTCGCAACAGTGCGTCTGCCGCGACGCTCATCCCCGGCTGCGGCCGATCAGCGAAACAATCGAGCGGCAGCTCGACACGCTGGCCAGTCTGATGGACCAGCAGCAGCGGTCGTTCGCGGCTGCGGAGCTGCAATCGGAAGTGGAACACCTGGCCCGATCGCAAGCCGAGTTGCAGCGACACCTGGATCATTTGCTCGCCCGTCGACTGAGCGCCCGCGGCACAGCGGTCGGCAATGAGCAAATCAATGGCGTAAGTGGCAGACAACCGTCGTTCGGCGCCGCGGACGTCGAGCAGCTCGAGTCGCGGCGGCTGGAGCTCGAGCAGCAGCGGTTCCAATTGGTCGAGAAACTAGGGACGCACGCACGCGTGCTGCGCGACCTGCGGGCTCAGCGCGAGACGGTCGAGCGCCGGCGCGCCGGGCTGCTTTCGGTCCGCTCCATCGAGCACGTGCAGCGGGAGCTGACGAGTGTACAGCAGAGGCTGGAGCAGGCAAGCGGGGCGGGCGGCGACGCCTGCGTGCCGGCGGTTGCGGATGAGAACCCGGCGCGGGCCTCCGATTTCCTGGCCCAGCTCACCGACGGCGGCCTGGTGCGGCTCTTGCTCGAGGGCGACGGGCGCCGCGCGTGCGTCGTGGACCGCAACGGGCAAACGCGGAGCTTCGAATCGCTCGCGGCGGTCCAGCGCGATCAGGTATATCTAAGCTTGTGCTTGGCGCTGTTGTCTTCGGCACGGCAGCAGGGAGTTCGGCTGCCGCTGGTGCTCGACGAGCCGTTCGAGCGGCTCGACGCGCGCGGTTCAGCGGCGCTGGCCGCGGTGCTCGACGATTTCGCGCGGCAAGGCCATCAGGTCGTCGTATTCGCCGGGCAGCAAGCGGCCGCGGAGCGACTGGCCGCGGTCGGCGCAGCGGTTCACGATATCTTTTCGCTTCGGCAGCGGGCGGCGGATAAAGCGGCCGCCGCGGTTGCCGCACCAACGCGGCCTGCCGCATCTCCGCAGACGGCGGTGGTTCGAAAACGAAGGAGCGCCAAGCGGCGAACCGCAAAGACTCGGACAAAGAGTGTCAAAACGTCACCTGAAACGCTCAACGGCGATACACCGCCCTCCGAGCAGAGCGACGCGGCGTGAGACTCACTCTTCGTCGAACCGGATTTCCAGGATCTCGAGCTTGTTCACCCCGGCGGGGACCTCGATCTCGACCTGGTCGCCCACTTTCTTGCCCACCAAGCCCTGGGCCAACGGGCTGGCGACGTTGATGCGGCCGGCGTCGTAATCCTCTTCGCCGGCGCCGACCAGCGTGTACTCCTCGGTGTCGCCGAAGTCGAGGTCCTTCACCACGACGGTGCAGCCGAACGAAACCTGGTCCTTGGGCCCCTTGGTGCCGT
>CAZHIV010000536.1:0-5636 GCA_964532675.1 uncultured Planctomycetaceae bacterium | reverse complement strand
GCAATGCTGAGTCTTGAGCGTCCGGCCATAAGGGCAACCATATGTGTGCTGTTCCATGTAGTATGTATACTACATGGAACGGCATTGTGACAGCTGAGGGGCTTCCAGCTCGCACAAACCCTGTATACGAAAAGCAGGGCGATTTGGCCTCGTCTATGGTAGTATATATACTACCATAGAAAGGGTTATAATGCCAGAGAGCTTATGCCTCAACACGGGTCCGCACAGCGACTTACGTTGAACCGCCAAACACCCAGGATTATCCCCCCTGACCTTAGAGACGTCGTGTTACGTAGTATACATACTACGTAACACGATGATTTAATAAGCGGGCACGGTTGTTCCGTAAGCCCTTGTGTACTAACGACTTACGGAAGTTTCTCCAAGCTAGGAGTCGACAAGCTGTTGAAGGGATTCCGACAATAATGGTGGCAGACAATCAGTCCGAAGCGAATTCCAAAACGTTCACAGTGAACCTGCAAGGCCGCAATGCCAAACGCTTACCACGGGGCAACGAAAGGGGGACGCAGCCTCATTTACCGGTCCGCTGCGCTCGCGCATGGCAGCCCATGCTAGGGGCGCGTGGGCAGGAATTCTGCGTCGAACCTGTTCGCACTCGTCTTCGATCGAATCACGTCGCCGGGGCGAGGGCGGCGGCGGGTTCTATGGCGGGCTGCGGCGGGCGGTGCAGGAGCATCGAGTAAATCTGGATGCTCACTCCGCGAACCAGGCACACCGCGGCCAGGGCCAGGAACAGGAACAGGCCGAATACCACGTGCGCGAGTTGCAATGCGCCGTTCGCCGCCGCCAGCGGCAATTCATACGGTCTCGAGCAGATCGGGGCTCAAGTAGCGCGCCCAGGGATGGTCCGGGGTGTCGGCGACGGTTTGAATCTCGCGGCGCATTTGTTCCAGAAAGGGATCGGAGCCTCGGTCGTAAACCTCGCCCTGCAAGAGTCGCAGGGCCGCCAGGCGAGCCTCCGGCTGTTTGAGCAGGCTGAAGAACAACGGTGGCAGGCGGTAGAAAAGGAGGACGAACTCGCGCCACACATCGCAGCCGCCGCGGATGGCTCTTTCGTACTCTGCAAAGGACGCCGCGCTCAAGTCCTCCGTGGACAGGGCGCTGCGGATAGCCTCCGCGGCCCGGCTGGCCGATTCCATGGCGACGCTTACGCCCGATGAGAAGATCGGATCGACGAAGCGGGCCGCATCACCCACCAGCACCCAGCCGTCGCCGGCGATCTTATCCATGACGTAGCTGTAGTTCCCGTCCCGGCAGAAGTCGTGAATTCGCCGCGCGCCGGCCATGCGCTCGACCAACACCGGGTTCATGGCGACATGGCGAGCGAAAAAATCGTCGACCGATTCACGCGCCTTGACGAAGCCGGCCCCGTCGGTGACGACGCCAATGGAGGTGATCGTCTCAGTGATCGGGATTTGCCAGGCCCAACCACGCGGCACCGGCAGCAAATAGACGTGAATGAAGTCGGCGTTGTCCGGTTCGCCGCGCTGGACTCCCTCGTACCATCCGTGAACTGCGAACTGATCGAAGGAGGGGTCTTTTTTCTTGAGCTTGAGCTGGGTGCCGAGAACCGTGTTGCGTCCCGAGGCGTCGGCCACGAGCCGGCAGCGGAGAAATCGCGACGCGCCGGCGTGTTGGACATTAACGCCCACAACCTCTCCGCCGGGCCCGAACTCAACGCGTTCGACGTGGGCGCCCTGAAGCACCCGCGAGCCGCAGTTTTCGGCGTGTTGCAAGAGAAGCTGGTCGAAACGGCCGCGATCGACGTGGTAGGTATAGTCCTGCGAGATGCCCAGCTCCGGGATTTCTCGGAAGCGGAGCGCGCACTGCCCGCCGTCGTCCCAGTGGACCCAGTTGGCGCCGTATTTTCGCACAAAACCTTCGCGTTCCATCACGGGCAAGAAGCCGATTTCTTCAAACAAGCGAGTCGTGGAGCAAACCAGCGATTCGCCGACGTGCCGCCGGGGGTGAACCGCCTTGTCGAGAATCAAGTGGTCGATGCCCGCCTTGGCCAGGTACGCGCCGAGCGTGGCGCCGGCCGGACCGCCGCCAATAATGATCACTTCCGCATCCAACTGCGCCGGCACTTGGCCGGTCGAGGTTGTTTTCGGCGCCGGCCCCGCGGTGCCTCCATGGTCCAAGCCTAGCGTTTCGAAAAGCTCGTCCCGGAGGCGCAGATACTCCGGCGAATCGAGATCGCGCGGGCGCGGGAGGTCGATATCGACGATGCGGCGAATCTTGGCCGGGCGGCGGCTCATCACTACCACGCGATCGGCGAGCTGGACTGATTCTTCGACGTCGTGCGTCACGAACAGCACCGTTTTCTTCTCGCGCTGCCAGATGCGCACCAGCTCCTGGCGCATTTTGAGCCGCGTAAGAAAATCGAGCGCGCCGAACGGCTCGTCCATGTACAACACGTCGGGGTTGGCGGCCAGCGCCCGCGCCAGCTCGACGCGCTGCTTCATGCCGCCGGACAGCTCGTAGGGGTACGATCGCTCGAAGCCGGCGAGGCCCACCATTTCGATGTAGTGGGCGATGATTTCCTGCTGTTCCGCCTTGGGCCGGTGCATCAGGCCGAAGCCGACATTTTCCCGGACCGTCAGCCAGGGGAACAGGGCGTTTTCCTGGAAGATGAAGACCCGCCGAACGTCGGGGCCGGCGACCGGAACACCGTCGATTAGGGTTTGGCCCGTCGTCGGTTTCAGGAAGCCCCCGATGATGTTCAGCAGCGTACTCTTGCCGCAGCCGGACTGGCCGACCAGGCACACGAACTCGCCAGCCGCGACCTCCAAATCGACGTGGTCCAACACGGAGATTGTCGAGCCGTGTCTGCCGCTGGGGAACGACATCGAGACGTCGCGGACGAGAATTTTTGGATGGTGGCTCATAGGCTTCAACAGGTCGCTAGCGCGGGAATCCCCAACGCACTTCGTCCAGCCGCTCCAGTCGCCGCATTCCGAGATCCAGCACCAAGCCGATCAAGCCGATGAGCACCATACCCGCCACGACCAAGTCGTATCGCGTGCCGGCGTTGCGGGCATCGATGATGAGATACCCCAGGCCGGAGTCGACGGCGATCATTTCGGCCGCGACGACCACAAGCCAGGCCACGCCCAGGGCGATCCGTAGCCCGGTGATGATCTGCGGCAGCGCGCCGGGAAACAAAATCCGCCTGAACAACGAGAGACCATGGACGCCGAAATTCTGAGCTGCCCGCAAGTGCACCAAGGGAATGTTCCGCACCGCCGCAACCGTCGCCGTACAGATTGGGAACACGCTGGCCAGGAAGATCAAAAACACCGGCGCCCGATCGTCGATGCCGAACCACAGGATGGCGACCGGAATCCAGGCGATCGGCGAAATCGGTCGCAGGAGCTGTACCAACGGGTTGAACGCCCGGAAGGCTGGCCCGTACCAACCCATCATGAGGCCCATCGGGATGCCCACGATCATCGCCAGGCTAAAGCCCCAAAAAACGCGAAACAACGAGGCGACGATGTATTTATGCAAAACGCCCTTTTGGGCCAATTCGACGATACCCAGCGCGACCTGGCCGGGCGTGGGAAAGATGTCGCTCCCCGAGATCTTCACCGCGGCGTGCCACACCGCAACTAGCAAAGTCGCCACCGCCAAGGGCAACACGACCGCCTCGAAGCGCGTCCTCATATAGCGGGCTCCCAGCGGTGCGGCGTCGCCTCGTGCGTCTTCTCGGAAAACTGCGTATCGGTGTATTCGTCGAATTCCAGCGGCCGTTTCAGAATGTTAGCCTTCAGCGCCAAATGCATGATTTCGTCGAAATCGTCCCTGGCCAGCGCGAGTTTGGTATACGTCACCCGGTCGGGCGTCTTGGTGAGTACGAACCGCAGCAATTGCGGGTCCTGGTTGTAATACTGCGTTGCCACGGCTTCGGACAACGCCAGACGGTGTTCAGCTCCGGCGTCGATCCACTTGCCGCTCTTGGCGATTCCGTCGACCAGCTTCTGGATCTTATCAGGATGGTCGCGGATCATTTCGTCCCGCACCACAAGCACGCACGAAATGAAATTCGGCCACAATTCCTTGGCCTGGTACAGCACGCGGCCGTAGCCTTGCAGCTCAGCTTGCGCCATGAACGGCTCGCCCGAGGTGATAGCGTCGATCTGTTTGGCAGCCAGGGCAGCCGGCATGTCGGGCGGCGCGAGTTCCTTGATCTTCACGTCTCCGATGTCCATCCCGCGATCCTGCAGCGCTTTGTAAAAGATCAGGTACTGATTGGAGAACCGGTTTGGAACCGCAATCGATTTGCCCTTGAGGTCCTCAATCGAGTGGATGTCGGAATCGGTGTGCACGACAATCGCGGTGCCGTCGCGGTGGCCGAGGTAGACGACTTTGACCGGCGTTCCTTCCTCAACCAATTTCATCGCCAGCGGGGCGAGCAAGAAGGTGCACGGCAAGTCGCCCGACAGCAGCGACTCTTTGATCTCCGGCCAACCGCTGAATTTTCTCGGCTGGTAGAAACCCTCGCCGGTCATGTTCGTGTTGATCCAGTCCGTGACCGGGCAGGTCAGGTGGCACGTCACCGGCAGGAACCCGACGCGGAATTTTGCGTCCTGCTGCGAGCTGAATACTTTGGTGAAGCCGATGTTCAACCAGACGTGAAGTACGGTAACCACCACCAGGATCAGGAACAGCAGCCCGGGGATCTTCAGGCGCTTGAGTCGAGAGGGCTCCGGCGCGAAGCGCACGGCGGCCGGAACAGGCACATCCATATAGCCGCCGGCCGAGTCGCCGTTTGTCGGCATGCTACAGGGGGGCATCGCGTCGGTGGGCGATTTCTCCATTGCCGGCTCCGGTTTTTTCATCAGCAACCTGGTGTAGATTTCGATGCTCAAACCTCGAATCAGGCACACGATGCCGAGCGACAGGAACAAGCCAAAAACGATATTAGAGCGCAGCAGCAAAAGGTAAACGGTTGCGACGGCGCCGGCGAACAGTACTTGCCGCCACCACTTCAGGGGCGTCGTCGCCGGGTCGGGGATCATGTACAGCGTGAAGACGATAAACGCCGCGCTGGTCATCGGCATCATCGAGACGTACCAGGCGTTGCCGTCGAGCCAGGAGCGGATGATCGCCTGCGCGGCGTAGGCCGAAATCCAGGTGAGGCACAGCGGCAAACGGCCCGTAGCGTTGTAATGCAGAAACAAGCCGCTACAGAGGATGACAGCCGGCAGGACCCAGTGCCACACGCCGGTCAGGTTTTCCGTGAAATGGTAGGGCGGCGCCATGCCGACCACGTCCGGAAACAACAGCAGTACGACACAAATGCCGAAGTTCGACGGGTTAAAAATATGGTGCTTCTGGCCGTTGGGCAGCTTGACGCGAATCAACACCTTGGAGGCGATCGAAATGACGGCCGCGAAAACGGCGGGCCAGATCAACCGATTCGGATATAACAGCATGCCCAGCGCGCCGCCGACAATGATGGCTGGCGGAAAGAAGTTGAGAAAATTGGCGATCCCGCCCCGGTAGCGCGGCATGCGACCGTTCGCCTTGGCGTCGATCCATTCCAGGAGAAACTGCGTGAGACAAGCCACGCCGATCGTCGTCATCGGATGCGCCCAGGCCTGCTCGAAGCC
>CAZHIV010000535.1:0-6870 GCA_964532675.1 uncultured Planctomycetaceae bacterium | reverse complement strand
GGCGATCGGATCAAGCAGGGACGATAGTCGTTAGTCGTTAGTTGATGCCGGTGGATTGATTCCATCGTTCTGGTACTTGCCTGCCGCAACGTCTGCGGGCGATGCCCACGACTGCCGCGAACGACTATCAACTAAGCAATTTGAATGAAACCGCCAAGAACGCAGAGGCCGCCAAGAGATTATGTCGGTTTTTGTCGTGCTTGGCGTACTTTGCGTTCTTGGCGGTTCAAATTGTTAGAGACTCTAACGACTATCTACTATCTACTAGCGACAGCAATATCAATGTTCGCCCGCTTCCATTAAGGAACTAGCTTTGGATCAACGCAGATTCATATCCTTTCTGATTCTGTCGGTGTTGGTGCTGATGACGTTCAGCATCATGTTCCCACCGCCTCCGGCGCCCGAGGTGCCGGAGCCGGCGGCCGGTGAAAAGGCCGACGGCAAGGCCGATGCTGACGCCGAGCTGGCTCAGGACGCCGAGCCGGACCGGGCCGCGGACGAAGCCGAGCAGCCGGCCGTGGCCGCTCCTCCGGCCGCGGCGCCGCAAGTGGCCGAGGCGAACATCGAACCGCAGCTCGTATCGCTCGGCTCGCTCGATGTCGCGACCGGCTATCGCATGCTGGTGACGCTGACCAACACGGGAGCCGCGGTGCGGCGCGCCGAGATGTCCAGTCCGCGGTATACCGACCAGCACGACTGGAGCGGCTACCTCGGCGAGCTGGAGCTGAAAAATGTGCAGGGCGGCGTCGAGGTGCAGGTCGTCGGCGCGGGCACGCCGGCGGCACTGGCGAAGCCGGCGGCGATCGAAGCGGGCGACGTGATTGTCGGGTTTGCGGACGCCAAGCCAGCCCAAGCACTGACGGTGGAGGGTTTCGCAACCGCCCTCGAAAAGACAAAGCCAGGCGAACTCATCACGCTAAGTGTGCGGCCCGGCGACAAAGCGCCGCAGGAGCGCGTCGTGCGCCTGGTGCGTCGGCCGCTGGCGGTGCTTCGGCCCGAGATCGAAAACTACCAAATGCGCGACGCCGAGCCGCCGGCAGGCTTTGCCGATCCGCCGTCGTTCCTTCTGTCGCTGCCGCAGCTCAACGGCAAGCAACTGCCCGAGGCCAGCGCCAGGCGACTGGCCCGCTCGCTGGAAAAGGGAAACTGGGAAATCACCGAGCGCAACGAACGATCGGCGACCTTCCGTCGCCAACTGCCCGAATTGAACTTGGAAATCATCAAGCGGTACACGCTGGAGAAGGTTCCGCCCGAGAGCCGCGACGAGGCCAATTATCCCGGCTACCACTTGCAGTTCGACGTCGAGTTTCGCAACTCGGCCGAAGGCGCCCAATCGCTGGCGTACCGGCTCGACGGCCCGACCGGCATGCCGCTCGAAGGCTGGTGGTACGCCCACAAGATCAGCCAGCGATGGTTCAGCGGGGCGGGACTGCGCGACGTGGTCGTGCGATTCTTCGGCAGCCCGGAATTGCAAGTCGACTGCCCGCAGATTACCGAGGGTGACGTCGAGCCGATGGGGCAAGGTCAATCGCTGGCTTACGTGGGCGTCGACGGACAGTATTTCTCCGCCGTGTTGATACCGCTGAAGCCGCTGGAAGAAGTCTGGTTCGACACCACCGAGGCGATCGTCGTCGGGCCGAAGCCAGAGCCTCGCACGCCGCATACATTCACCAATGTGACGTTCCGCCTGACGCGGCAGTCGTTCGAGCTGGCGGCCGGCGGAACGCGCCGCGACTCGTTCCAGGTTTTCATCGGCCCGAAGCGGCCTGGCCTGTTGGCCCAGTACCAGGCCGGCGGAGACGCCACCTATTCCCTCCGGGACGTCATCTACTACGGCCTGGCGCTGTTCGGCGCCGTGGCCAGGGCGATGCTCGGCATCCTGCACTTCTTCTACGGCATCGTCGGCAACTACGGCGTGGCGATCATCATGCTCACGGTGCTCGTGCGCGGGGCCATGTTTCCGATCAGCTACAAGCAAACCAAGAACATGGCCCGCATGCAGGCCCTCAAGCCGGAGATGGATCTCATCACCGAAAAATACAAGACCGACATGCAGAAGCGCTCGCAGGCCATGCAAGAGCTCTATCGCAAGCACCAGATCAACCCGCTGGGCGGCTGCCTGCCGCTGTTCTTGCAGTTGCCCATTTTCATGGGGCTGTATCGGGCGCTGATGGTCGACGTCGAGCTCCGCCAGTCGCCATTGTTCGGAGAAGGTATCCGCTGGTGCTCGAACCTGGCCGCGCCCGATATGCTCCTCGACTGGTCGCCCGTGATGCCGGCGTTCATCGGCAGCGGCATCGGCATGCTCAGCCTGGGGCCATACTTCAATGTGCTGCCGATCGTCACGGTCGCGCTCATGCTGCTGACACAGAAAATGGCCATGCCGCCACCCACCAACGAGCAGGCCGCCATGCAGCAGAAGATGATGAAGTACATGATGATCATCATCGGCGTGTTTTTCTACAAGGTGGCCAGCGGCCTGTGCCTGTATTTCATCGCGTCCAGCCTGTGGGGCATCGCGGAGCGAAAGCTGTTGCCGAAGAACCAAACCGCCACGGCCGCTGCGGGCGGACCCGCCGGCACGACTGCGGGACCAGACCGCGGCGGGCCGAATGGCGGACAGCCCCGCCGTGACAGACCGAAGCCGGGCCCCAACGGCCGCCCCCCCTCGAAAAAGCGGCCGCGGAAATCGAAGCGCAAGAAGTAACCGGCCAAAGCGGCTCCCCGCGTCGTCGACCCGTGCTCCGCTTGCGGTTTGACTGCGACTTTGGGCTCCGAAGTTGCCATGGCTTATCACTTCGACGACACGATCTGTGCAATCGCCACCGCGACGGGCGGCGCGGCCCGGGGGATGGTCCGCGTCAGCGGGCCGGATGCAGTTGGCATCGTCTCGCAATTATTCATTTCAGCCGAGAGTTTGCCGCTCGATAAAGTTCGACAGCCCACGTCGATCGCCGGCAAGGTGCGAATCGAAGCCGGTACCGAGCGCGAGTCGCCCAACCCTCCCGGAACCTCTCCTTACAACGAACGGGAGTCGCTGTTACCCTGCGATTTATTTCTTTGGCCTACCGCACGCAGCTACACGCGCCAGCCCGTCGTGGAGCTCCATACGCTCGGCTCGCCGCCGCTCGTCGAGGCACTACTGACGGCGGTGTGCCGCGTCGGCGCCCGCCTGGCCGAGCCAGGCGAGTTCACGCTGCGAGCGTTCCTGGCCGGCCGGCTCGATTTGACGCAGGCCGAAGGTGTGCTGGGCGTAATCGACGCGCGGGGCGACGAGGAGCTGCGCGGGGCGGTCGCCCAGCTGGCCGGCGGGCTCGCGCGGCCTCTGCACCAACTGCGCGAGGAGCTGCTGCAGTTGCTGGCCGAGCTGGAGGCGGGCCTCGACTTTGCCGATGACGACATTCAGTTCATCTCCTCCAAGGAGCTGTGCGAGCGCATCGCGTCCGCCCGCCGCGCGGCGAGCGAAATATCGCAGCAAATGACAGCGCGCCACACGACCGCGCCGCTGCTGCAAATCGCATTGACGGGCCGGCCAAACGCCGGCAAAAGCAGTTTGTTCAATTCGCTAATTGCCCGGCGCGCCAACGGCAACTGCGACAAGCGCCGGGCACCGGCACTCGTGTCGCCGCAGCGCGGCACCACGCGCGACTATCTGACGGCGACGATCGAACTCGACGGCATCCGCTGCAACTTGATCGATACGGCCGGCCTGGTCGATCACGGTGCCGAAGATCGTCAGCAGGCGTCGGCAATCGAGCGCGCGGCGCATGAGATCGCCGTCGATCGGCGCGCCCAGTCGACGCTTCGGGTTTGCTGTGTGGATGCGTCACAAAACATTGACTCCGAGATTGCCAACGTCCTTCGCTACGGAAGCGTCGACGCGGTCGTGTTGACCAAGTCCGATATTGCGCCCCAGCCATCGAGGATCGCTGTGGAGCTGGCGGCAAACGTGCCGGTGATCGCCACCAGCAGCCGCACCGGCGCGGGCTTGGACGAATTGTGCGTGGTATTTCGCGACTTGCTGACGAAGGACTCAGCCGCGCAATATGGGCAAGTTGTGGCGGCGACGGCCGACCGCTGCCGCGAGAGCGTCCGGCTGGCCGAAATGGCCCTGCGCCGCGCCCAGGAAATCGCCGCCCTCGAGCGCGGCGACGAGCTATTAGCCGCCGAATTGCGCATTGCACTCTCCGAATTGGGCAAAGTTGCCGGCGCCGTCTACACGGACGACCTCCTGGACCGTATCTTTAGCACATTCTGTATTGGGAAGTAGTCGGTGGTCCGTGGTCCGTGGTCCGTGGTCCGTGGTCCGTGGTCCGTGGTCAGTGGTCAGTGGTCCGTGGTAAGGTATTGAATGTCTTGTGGGAGCAGCAACGGACAACGGACAACGGACCACGGACATTAGGGAGCCTCTGCAAATGAATCTCAGCGGCAAGCGGGCCCTCGTTACGGGCGGGACGAAGGGCATCGGCGCGGCGATTGCCATCGACCTCGCGCGGCAGGGCTGCGACGTGGCGATCAACGGCCGCAGCGACGACGAATCGGCGGCGGCGGTGAAGCAGGCGGTGATCAACGCCGGCCGAAAGTGCGTGGCGATCGTCGCCGACGTGGCCCGGCCCGACGAAGTGGAGCGCATCGTGCGCGACGCGGAGGCCGGCCTGGGCGGCTTGGACATCCTCGTCCATTCGGCCGGCGGACCCTCGTTCGGCACGATCGACGAGTGCACGCCCGATCAATGGAAGGCGACTTTCGACGTGCACGTTCACGCGGCCTATTTCCTTTGCCGGCGCGCGCTGCCGATCATCCGCAAGTCGGGCGAAGGGGCCGTCATTCTGGTTTCCTCGGTGGCCGGTTTGCGCGGCTGCCCCAGCGCGATCGCCTACGGCACCGTCAAAGGCGCGATCCTGCACTTCACGCGGATGCTGGCCCGCGACGAGGCCGATCGCAACATCCGCGTCAACTGCGTCGCCCCGGGCATCATCCGCACTCGCTTCCACGACGACATGACGCCCGAAGCCAAGGCCCATAACCTGGCGAACCGCATCCCGCTCCATCGCGAGGGCACGCCGGAGCAAGTCGCCGAGGCGGTGCGCCTGCTGGTGGCCAACGATTTCATCACCGGCGAAGTGCTGGTGGTCGACGGCGGTTCGTCGATGCAGGTATGTCGATAGCAGCGCGGAACGGCAGGCACGGAGCATTGAGCTTTGACCATTGCGGGGTTAATTCGATTTGTCATCGTCATCGCGATTGCGGCCGCGGCCGCGCCGGCGGCGGCGGAGTCGAGCAACCTGTTTGCCGCGGCGATGGATTCGATCACCGCCGAGGAAGTGTACGAGCACGTGGAGGTGCTGGCGGACGACGTGTACGAGGGCCGGGCGGCAGGCAGCCGCGGCGGGCGGGCCGCCGGGCAGTACCTGGTCAAGCAGCTGCGTGAACTGGGCCTTACGCCCGCGGGCAGCGGCGGCGACTACACGCAGTCGTTCGACGCCGATTGGCGGAACGTGCTCGCCCTGCGGCCGGGCTACGATCCCGATCTGGAAAGGGAGATCATCGTCGTCGGCGCCCATTACGACCACGTCGGCTACGGCAACCGCCGCAACAGCTACGGCCCCTTCGGCCGGATCCACAACGGCGCCGACGACAACGCCAGCGGCGTGGCCGTGCTGTTGGAAACGATGGAAGCCTTCGCCACCTCGGGCCTCCGCACGCGGCGGACAATCCTGTTCGCCTTCTGGGACGGCGAGGAGCGCGGCCTGGTGGGCTCGCGCCACTGGCTCGCCGAACCGACGCTGCCGGTCGATCAAGTCAAGCTCGCCCTCACCGTCGACATGGTCGGCCGGCTCCGCGGCGGGCAGCTCTACGTCCTTGGCACGCGCAGCGGCTACGGACTGCGGCGGCTGATGAGCGGCCTCGACAGCGGCGAGGAGCCACCCAGAGAGTACCCGGCGAGGAACGAGACTATTGGAAAACCACTCGCTACTCGCTCCTCGCGCCTCGATCCTCCGCTGTGGCTCGATTTCTCCTGGGAGCTGCACGACAACAGCGACCACTGGTCGTTCCTGGAGCGCCGCATCCCGGTGGCGCTGCTGCACACGGGCCTCCATCGCGACTACCATCGCCCGAGCGACGACGTGGAGAAGATCAACCGCCAGGGCATGCGGGACGTCTGCCGCTATTTGCTGGCGACGGTGGTCAAGCTGGCGAACGAAGACCGCCTGCCCGCGTTTCGCGGCGCCGTGACGCGCGAGACCGAAGGCATGCGGCAGGTGCTGGAGCGGCCGCTCGCACCCCGCTCGCTCGCCGACTGGCCGGCGAACGAGCCGCCGCCGCGGGTCGGCATCTCGTGGCGCGAAGACGAAGCGGAGCTCGGCTCGGTCCTGCTCACGCGCGTCGTGGCGGGCACGCCGGCCGCGGCGGCCGGCCTCGCCGTGCACGATCGCATTTACGAGTTCAACGGCCAATCGTTCGCCGACGCGGCCGCGTTCCAAGCGGCGATCCTGGCGCTGCTCGACACCCGCCCGGCCGAGCTCACCTTCCGCATCGAGCGCCGCGGCCAGACGCGAACGGTGCCAGTGGAATTGGAACCCGTTTCGGCCAACTGACGGCCCGCGGGATCCCCCTCCCCCAAGGTACCCGCCCGTGACGCCTTCGAAGGCGCCAGGCGTTTTGGCGGTGTGCGTGGCCCAAATTTGGGGTTGCGAATTGCCCATGTTGACGCCGCCACACGCGCCGCCACGGCCAAGCGGGGCAGCGACTGTGTCCCCCCGAATCGCCGGGAGGCGTCCTCACCGAATTGTCAATGAACACGGGCTCTCGGGCACATTCGAACGTAGCAGATAGCGCGGCCAAATTCAGCAAGAATTTTTGGCCACC
>CAZHIV010000534.1:0-3707 GCA_964532675.1 uncultured Planctomycetaceae bacterium | reverse complement strand
CAGCCCCTCTCCTCCATCGATCGACCACTCGCGCTGCGATTGCGGGCCGACTTGCAGGCGGTGCCGGTGCAAATGTCCGGCGGGACGAGCTGGATCGTCAAGGACCCGGTGACGCTGGAGCACTTCCAGTTCACGGCGGCCGAATACGCGATGATGCAGTGGCTGCGGAGGCCGGTGAGCATTGCCGAACTTGAGCGGCGTTTCGAGCGGGAGTTTGCACCCCAGACGATCACCTCGCAAATGGTATGGGATTTTTTGAGCCGGCTGCACGAGGCCGGCTTGCTCGTCAGCGACGCCGCGGGACAGGGCCGCGAGCTACTGGCCCGCATGCGGCGCGAGCGGCGGCGGCGTTGGGCATTGTCGTGGACCAGCCTGCTGGCGATTCGCTTTCGCGGCGTCGATCCGGATGCGCTGCTCACCGCAGTCCACGAGCGGTGTCGTTGGCTGTTTTCGAAGGCGGCGCTGGTGCCTGCGATCGGGCTGATCGTGTATGCGTTGTGGTTGGTGATCGGGCATTTCGACGAGTTTCACGGCCGGCTGCCGGAGTTGACCGCCCTCTTCGACGCGCGGAACTTGCCGTGGCTCCTGCTGGCGATCGGGGCGGTGAAGGTGTTGCACGAGCTGGGACATGCCCTGGCGTGTAAGCATTTCGGCGGCGAAGTCCGCGAGCTGGGTTTGATGCTGCTGGTTTTCGCGCCCTGTCTGTATTGCGACGTGAGCGACGCGTGGCGGCTGCCGAGCAAGTGGCAACGGATGGCTGTTTCGGCCGCCGGCATCGCGGTCGAGCTCGTGCTGGCCGCGGCGGCCACGGTTGTCTGGTGGCACGCTCAGCCGGGCGTCGTGCAACTCGTGGCGCTGAATGTAATGGTCGTTTGCACGGTGAGCACGCTGCTCGTCAACGGCAACCCGCTGTTGCGCTACGACGGTTATTACATCCTCTCCGATCTTGTGGAGACGCCAAACCTTTGGCAGCGCTCGCGCGACGAGCTGCGGCGGGCGGCTGCCGATGCGATGTTGCGCCAACCGATGCCGGATGACCCGCTTGTGCCGCGCGGCCACCGGGCATGGCTCGCGCTCTACGGCGGCTTGTCGAAGGCCTATTTAGCCTTCGTCTTGGTGGCGATCGTGTGGGGAATGGTGCAATTCCTTTACCCGTTCCATCTGCAAAACCTGGCTTACTCCGTGGGTTTCGTGGTGCTGGGTGGGGTCCTCGTCGGCCCGATCCAGCGGGTGATCCAGGTGGTCCGCAACCCGTCGCGGCGCGAGAGCGTGCGAACCGGGCGAATTGCGCTCGTTACCGCGCTGGGGCTCGCGGCGATGGTCGGCGTGCTCTCGCTACCGGTGAATTACTACGTGAAAGCGCCGCTGGTGTTGCTTCCCGAAGATGCGGCGCGGGTCTACGCCACGATAGAAGGCACGCTCGCCGAGGCGCAGCCGGCGGGGACCCGCGTCGAGCGCGGCGAAACGATCGGCCGGCTCACGAATGCCGAGACCGAGCTGGAGATCGCGCGGCTGGAAGGCGAACTGCGACTTCGGAAAATGCGCGTCGAGCACCTGCAGCGGCTGCGCGGACTCGATCGCGAGGCCAACGACGAACTGCCGACGGCCCGCGCCGCCTTGGCGGATATCGAGCGCCGGTTGGCCGAATCCCGCCGCGAGGCCCGCCGCCTGATACTCACCTCGCCGGCCGACGGGGTAGTAATCCCGGCGCCCCGACTCCCGACTCCCGACACCCGATACCCATCCGTGCGCCTGGCGACCTGGTCTGGCTCATTGTTGGAAGCAGCAAACGGCGGAGCGCATGTCGAGCCAGGCACGCTGGTTTGTCTGGTGGGTGACCCGACGCAGCTCACGGCGGTGCTATTGGTCGACGACATCGATGTCAAGCGCTTGCACGCGGGCCAGCGGGCCCGCCTTCGGATCGATCAACTACCGGGGCAAGTGCTCGAGGGCGAAGTCGTAGACGTCGCCCGCCACGAGGTTCGCGCCGCGGACGGCGAACGGGCCGACCTGTCCTCGCTGTTCGCCGGCTTGGCGCCGCCGGAGCATCGCGGAGCCCTTTACCAAGCGCGCGTGCGATTTGGTCAAGGGTCGAGAGTCGAGAGTCCAGAGCCAGAAGATGGTGGTTCGGCCATAGATCCTCGACCCTCGACCCTCGACCATCTCGTAATCGGCGGCCGCGGGCAGGCCAAAGTCGCCGCCGAACGCATCACGCTCGGCCGCCGCATCCTGCGCTATTTCGCGCAAACCTTCCGGCTGCCGATGTAGGTCAGGCTGTGCCTGACAATTCTTGTAATAGGCGCGTAGTCGATTGCGGCGCGTCGGGCGCCGCTCGACCTACGGGATCAGAAAGATCAAGCCTGTCAGCACGCCGCCTTCTGCCGCCGCGGCAAGCAGGCTGCACGACGGCCAGTGGTGGCGCCAAGGCGGGCCACTGCCGGGGCGGTAGTGGCCGAGGGTGTAGTCGCACTGGCAGGGGCAATCGGCCGCCATCAGGTAGGGTAGCGCGGGCACCGTGCCGAAGAAGTGGGCGGCAGACTCCAAGGGTTGAAGCGCTTCGCAGCAGCCGTAGCCGTGACGCTCCAAATTGATTTGCTCGAAATAGAGCGGACGGTAGCAGGTGCACGCAGCGGTCCAGCGGTAAGCGGCCGTCGGCCAGCATCGCGCAGCGGCCAGCGGGCCGGCCGACGCGTTGAGCTGATTCCAACAATCGGCAGCCGAATCGGACGGCAGCCCGCCGCTGGGCAAGCCAATGCCGATGTCCAGTTCGTCGAGCCGCTTTTCGCCCGCCGGGGCGCACGGATTCTTGGCGATGAGCGATGGCAGCAGCTCAACGGGCGGAGCGGCTGTTGGCTGCGGCTGGAATCTCGTTTGCCGCACACCCTCGCGCGGTTTTTGATTCTTCTTGGCGGGCGCGGTGGCCCGGGCCGCAGACTGTTGATTCGACTTGGGACGGGGCTTCGCCGGGGTGGCGGGCCGGGGCTTCGGCTTTGCGCGGACGCCGACGGGCGCGGCGGTCTGCTGCCTCGATTCGTCTCGTGTGTGCGCGCCAGAGGCGGTACGAGACTTTCTGAACGGATTGCGCGACGCTGCCGCTGCCGCTGCCCGAGCGGCCGTAGATTCGGGCGATGTACAACTGGTGCCAATCGTCTGCCGGAACACGACCTCGGCCGGCTGCGACTGCGCCGTCGCCACTCGCGCTGCCGCGACGCACGAGAGGATGGCGACGGCCAGCACGATTTGCAACAAAGCCGTCGCGGGGTTGAGCGGCCGGGACACATCGCACGATGTCGGCGCCGCGATCTTTGGCTCGTCGAGTCTGCCGGCCTGACTTGGGGTGAGCTGACAAAGGTCGAAAAGATGATCGCACATGGCGTCGGTTCGCTATCAAGCTAGGAACGAGGTCGGAGTACCCGGCGTCACCTCTTTTCGGCAGCCTCGAGCGGCGCCTTGAGTACAACCGTTACAATTCGCCCGTTTTATCAAGGTTCCAGACGCAACGGTGCGGCGACGGCCCCCGATTGGTGCCGCTGGTGATTCTCGCAAATCCATCCGCTGTCACGACATACGTCGCGCAGAACGTTTGACAATTGGGCCGAATTGTCGCGATAATAAGCTGCTGGTCTCAAGATGCCTGGCCAATCCGCGCGGCGCCCGCCGGGAGACTATTCGGGGGCTGGAAACCAAGCGATCTGATCTCTTATCTC
>CAZHIV010000533.1:0-7717 GCA_964532675.1 uncultured Planctomycetaceae bacterium | reverse complement strand
CGACCCTAACCGGGCCAATTGCGGCCATACGGCGGCCACCACGCCGACGGTCACAATCGTCATCACGCCGCCGAACACCACCGAGGGAACCAGCCCCAACCAATGCGCCGCGATGCCCGATTCGAACTCGCCCAGCTCGTTGCTCGAGCCGATGAAAATCACGCTCACCGCCGTCACGCGCCCGCGCATCGAGTCGGGCGTCATCAGCTGGAGCACCGTTTGCCGGATCACGACGCTGATGTTGTCGGCGGCGCCTAACGTAAAGAGCATCGCCAGCGACAGCAAGTAGGAGGTCGAGAGCCCGAATACGATCGTCGCCACGCCGAACGTGACCACGGTCAACAAAATGGTCCGCCCGGCCCGCTGAATGGGCGGCCGGAGGGCCACGACGATTCCCATCGTAATCGAGCCCAGCGCGGTCATCGCCCGCATCCAGCCCAGGCCGACGGCGCCGACGTCGAACACTACTGTCGCAAAGATCGGCAACAGGGCCACCACGCCGCCAAACAGCACGGCGACCATATCGAGCGTCATCGTGGAAAGTATGATCGGCTGCCGGCGCAGGAAGCGAATGCCCTGCAAAATGCCGCGCCACGACTTCGGCTCCACGGCCCGCGTTTGCGGCCGCGGCCGGACGAACAGCATGCACGCCGCCAGGACGAGGCTCGACGCGGAATCGACCAGGAACACGATAACCGGGCTCCACCAAGCGAGTAAAAAACCACCGGTCAGCGGGCCGAGCGTGGAGGCCAGTTGATAGGTATTGCTGCGCCACGTCGCGGCGTTGGAAAACCTTTTGGCCGGCACCAGCCCCGTGACGATCGCCGTGGAGGCCGGCCAGCCCAACGCGCGAAAGGTGCCGGTACCGAACAGCAATGCGTAGATGATCGGCAGCGGCGCCGCCGTCCACGACGCCCAAGCCAGGCCGACGCCACAGGCGGCCATTCCAGTCTGCGCGGCCACGATCAGCCAGCGCCGCGAAAACCGGTCGGCCGCCGCGCCGGCCGGCAGCGCGAACAGGATCACCGGCAGCACCAGCGTCAGGCCGATGTAACCCAGGTACAGGGCCAGCTTCCGCGGATCGGATTCGCGGGTCGTCATTTCCCACTGCACGGCGACGATCCGCATCTGGCTGCCGGAGTTGGAAATCAATCCGCCGAGGATATACAGCAGGAAGCCGCCATGCCGGAGCGCGGAGATCGGGTCTACGGCGGCACGTCGCGGCATGGGAAGGATGGTGCGCAGCTTGGGGTGGGAAGCCCAAGCTTATCGCAAAGCGCATGCACTTTACCAGCGCTGATCGTGGCGAACCCTCTCCCCGGCCAATTGTCTACGCTACATGGCATCGTCCCGCACAACGCGAACCGAAGACAAAGATGCAGCCGCCGAGGCGACGCTGGCCAAGGCGCTTGCGCCGGAAGACATCCGGCGAGGCGACTACGTCACGCCGCTGCACGTCATCGCCGAAGTGCCGTCGTACTTCTGGTGCGACGACGGCTGGACGATGCCGCGCGAGGAGCTGGTGCGCATCCGCTACACGCCCGCCAGCTACGGCCAGCCGCTCAAGGTGAAATCGGTCTGCCTGCCGTTCGTGCTCGTGAAGCAGGCGTCCGGCGAGCGGCTCACGATCGATGTGCGCCAATGCCAACTCGCTCGGCTCGACCGCCGATACGCAAAGCGCGCCTGGAAAGCGTACAATAAGTCCGGTTCGCACCCCGCGACGGCATAGCCTGCGCGCGCTGTACCGTTTAGCCGCGATGCGGAGCGGAGCGCTCCCCTTTCGACGGCGCCACTACGAACGATTCCGCCTGCGGCGGAGCGCGACCAACCCCGCGGCGCCAATCGCCAGCAGCGCCCCGCTCATCGGCTCGGGGACGAGAATCAGCTGTCCTCGGATTTCGCCGCCGGTATTCCCTTGCGAGTGGATGTTGATGTACAGCCAGTTATTCAGCAGCCACGTCTCAAACGTGTCCGGCAGGGCCACGGAGCCCGTGATCCGACCCGACCGGGTTCCGGAAGCCGTGTGAAAACTGCCGAGGTCTGTGATTACGCCAGCGTTGGTATTGTTGGCGGGAAAGTGCGCGGTCGCGGCTCCGTTGCCGTGGATGTGCACGCCGCCGTTCCAATCGGACGTCAGATCGCTGAATCCGAACGCGGAGCCGTATCCGAAATCAAACGACAACACGTTGGTCACGTCGTTATAGGACATGCCCGTCAACACGTCGCCGCTGGCGGTGCTCGACGGCATATTGCTTTCGTTGGCCGGTGACAATCCCAGCGCATGGTCGCCCGGATAAGTGTCGGCCCCGATGTTAATCGCCGCCGAGGCCGGTGGAGAGAATCGCACCGGATAAACTGCGGCCAGAGAATGGTGCGTTGCGACAAAAACGACAGTGGATACGATAACGAGCGACGTGACTCGTTTCATTGTCGACTCCCTTTTGGAACACGCAAGCCGACGGTCATTGGCCCGATTCGTCCGACTCGCATTCACTCGGCGGCGCGGCCTGCGACATGCGCAAGCTTGATCAGCCGAGTGCCCCAGTACGCTTATCTGACAGTGCGTGAGCCGCGTTGTCAAGAAGTTTTCGCTAGATTCTCCATCCGAAAGGCCGAATTCTAGGCATCGTCTCAAAATCGCCGCCGGCCCGAACAGCCCCGCCATCCGCCAAAGCTTGCCCACCGACCACGGCTCGGCGATCAACCCGCCGGGCTCCGGAATCACGATCGGATCACGCGGTTTGTCCATCGTGCATGGCCGTAGCGGAATTCGCCAGAATTCCGATCGTTGCGAATCCGATCTGAAGTCTTGCGACTTCAGCTACGCTCATTCGTCGGGGGACGTTTCCTCTTCAAACGAAGCGGGCGACACGTCGGAATCGCTCCCGGCCGGCGTCGGCTCGCCGAGCAGGTCCCGCAGCAGCATGGGCAGGTTCGGCCCGCGGGCCAACGTGCTTACGATCACGCCCTCCTGGTCGACGAGGATCACTCGCGGCAGCCCGGTGACGCCGTACTTGCGTCCCATCGGGTGATCCCAGCCCGTGGCCTCGGGGTCGTCGCTGAATAGCGTGGGGAAATCGAAGCCGGCTTTCTCCACGTACGATTCGGCGGCCGCCCGCTCGTCGTCCATATTGACGCCCACTACTTCAAAGCCCTTGTCGTGGTACGCCCGGTAGTTTTCCAGGATGTTCGGCACCTCGGCCCGGCAGGGTCCACACCAGCTGGCGAAGAAGTCGACGAGCACGACCTTGCCGCGGTAGGAGTCCCAATCCAGCGCCCCGCCGTCGAGAAGCTGGCCCTCCAACTCGAGCTTGTTGCCCGGCAGCCGCTGCCCAACGCCATCCAGCAGGGGCGCACGCCGCTGAACTCTGGGCTCCTCCGCGTTTCGAAACGCGGGCAACAAATCGTCGATGGCTTGCGATGCCAGCTCGTATTCACCCGCATACTCCAATCGGTCGACCAGCCGCATGATCAAATCGGCCAGCTCGGGCGTGAGGCCGACCTGCTGCACGTCGGCGACCAGGCGCTCGATCGTCGTCTCGCGTTCCTGCGCGTCCAGGCGGTTCCATTGCTGAAGCTGACTGGCCAGGCGGATCATGATGATCCGCTCGGCGATGGCCGGGCGGCCGGCCGATTTCAATTCGTCGAACAGTTTTTCCGTGTGCGCGCTCGTATCGACATCGCCCAGCATGCCGACCAGTTGTAGAGCCTGCACCGCGACCTCCATGCGTTGTGCCGCCTCGTTATCGGAGGAAGCCGCGCGTACGCCTTCCTTGGCGGCCGCGATGATCGCGTCGGCCGCCTCGTCCACGCGCGCCCGCACCTGGCCGTCGCCTGGCTGCTCCGCATCGGCGCGGGGCGCCAGGTCGCTCGAGCCGTACGCCAGCCAAAGCCCGATTAGCGCCAGCGGCACGACCAAAAAGGCAAATACTCGTCGCGGCGTATTCATATCGCATTCCTCGCTCTTATTCTGATTCGTTCGAGTTCGTTCGAGCCATGTCGTCGACGGCATTATAGGTCGGAGCGCCGGCGCAAGCGACCGCAAAATTGGCCGTTCATAGGCTGCGACACGCTTCGTTACTTCGACACCAGCGCCATGGCCTGCTCGAAATGCGCCTGCAACCGCAGGAATTCCCGCCGGTCGCCGCCGCGGTCTGGATGCAGGCGCTTTACCTTGCGACGATAGGCGGCCAGCACGTCCTCGGCCGTACAGGGCATCGTCAGCCCCAGCGCCAGAATGCACCGCGGCGTATCGCGGCGGACCCAGTCGGGCAGCTCGACCCGGTAACGGCTGACGAGCACCAGCGCCCGCCGCAGCGACCGCAGATAGGCGCGGACATCGAGCACCATGCACACGTAGCCGAGCGCCGCCAGCCCGAAGGCCGTCGCCAGATAGGCCGCCGTGACGGTCCAATCGATGCCGTCGGGCCAGGAGGCTGCTGCATAAAGTACGGCGAATACAAACTCGGCGCTCACGCGACCATTGTAGCGACACTGAAATCGCTGCCAAGAAGTTGCCGATGCACGACGCCGCGCACGTGGGGGAACGCCCGGATAACCAGGCCAGGCTGTGCCTGGCAATTGTTGGCGTCAGATGTAGGTCAGGCTGTGCCTGACAGTTGCTGGCGTCAGGCACAGCCTGACCTACTGGCCTCCTACGCCGCGCCGCCCAGGCCCACATGGATGCCTTCGCCGAAGTAGTGTTTGCGGGCCTCGGGGTGGTTCAGCACGTCGCGCGGCCGGCCGTGGCAGAGCACCTGGCCGCCGCGAATCACGTAGCTGCGGTCGGTGATCTCCAGCGTCTCACGCACCTGGTGGTCGGTGATGAGGATCGAGATGCCGCGGTCGCGCAGGTCGCGGATGATGGCCTGGATGCTGTCGATCGTCACCGGGTCGATGCCCGTGAACGGCTCGTCGAGCAGGATGATCTGCGGATCGGACACCAGCGCGCGGGCGATCTCCAGCCGCCGCCGCTCGCCGCCGGAAAGCGACATCGCCTTACTGCGCCGCAGGTGCGCGATGCCGAACTGCTCCATCAATTGTTCGGTCCGCCGGTTGCGGACCTTGCGGCTCATGCCCAAGAGCTCCATCACGCCCAGCAGGTTTTTCTGCACCGAGAGTTTGCGGAAGACGCTCGATTCCTGGGCCAGATAACCCATGCCGCCGTCTTTGGCGCGGCGGTACATGGGCCAGGTCGTTACATCCTGGCCGGCGAGCTTTACGCGGCCGGCGTCCGGGTCGATCATGCCGCAGGCCATGCGAAACGTGGTCGTCTTGCCGGCGCCGTTGGGACCCAACAGGCCGACGATCTCGCCCGGATGCACCTCGAAATCGACGCCATCCACCACGCGCCGGCGGCCGTACGACTTCACCAACCCGCGAACTGCCAAAAGCGCCACGTGCAGGGTCCTCCATGACGGGGAAGCTGTTAGCTGATAGCTCTTAGCTATTAGCCAAAACGAAACTCCTCTGGCTAACAGCTAACAGCTAACAGCTTCTCATCTCACCAACCTCATATCCCCGAAGTTCGGGAACAATGGAAACGGGATCGGCGTGCCGGGGACGCGGTTCCAGGAATGGGGCCAGTAAACGCACAGGGCTTTGCCGATCAGCAGCCGCCGCTCCAGGTAATCGCCGCCGGGAATCCCGCCGTCCTCCGAGCCGCGAGACCACAGCCGGGCGTCGGCGCTCTCCGCGCTGTTGTCGCCCATGACGAAGTATTGATCCTCTTGGAGCGGGAATTTCACGCTCCGCCGCGTGGCGAACACGCCCCACCGTTCCGGGTCGGAAAGCAGGTTTTCAATATCCGAGGGCGCATCGTAATCGGAAATGAGGTTATTCCCGTTTCGCGCTTGCGAGAGCCCGTTATCGGCGATGTAGTAAATGTCTCGCCATAACTGCAACCGCGTGACGGCCAGCTTCGCGCTTCGCGCGCCGATGCCCGCCGGCGCCAGATCACCGGCGTCTTCCCCGCTGGTCTGCGGCAGAATCTCACTGCGATCGCCGAAGATCTTGTCAACATCGTACGCCGTGCCGCCGTCGAACGCGATTAACTCGCCGTCGATCCAGAGCAGCAATTGGTCGTCGAAATTGGCGAAGGCGACTCGGTAACTGCCCGGCCCATCGAGCGACGTTCTCGCTTTCGGCGCGTAGTTCGGCCCGCCCTCCGCCGAGAGAGTAGCCTCGCCGGTCGTAAGATCGATCGTACACGTAAAGTGGCGGCCGCCTTCGACCAGGTCCAATAGCAGTGCGCCCTCCGCGGTCTCGATTTCGACGTCGGCCTCCACCATCAGGTCGCCGACCCAATGCACTCCTTGTCGAAAGCGATCGATTTCCAGGCTGTCACGCGAACGGACGTTGCGGGACGGGTGGTACAAGTGGCGGCTCTCTTCGCGAGCATTGTAGGGGTTGGCGTCGGTGATCAGCCGAGGGACCTGGTAGGGCTTCAACTCGTCGCGCACGGCGGGGCGGCTGGCCGCTTGCCGCCCCCCCGCTGCTTCCAGCAACTGCCACGCCTCGAACGTCGGCACGACATGCCGGTAGCGCAGCCAGCTCGTTTCACCGCTGCGATCGTCGATGTGGTAACGCTGCCGCACCGTGTTGCCTTCAACCGATTTTTCAACGTTCCATTCGTCGCTTTGCCAGCGCAGGGGCCAGCCGGCGGCCTCGAGCTCCGCCGGGTCGTGATTCGTATCGTGGACCAGTTGCCGCATCGCGAGGGCTCTCTTGGCCGGTTTTCGCGCGATCTTGAAATCCGCCTCGCGAGAGGCTTCTTCGCCGCCGACGAATAAGTCGCCCTGGTAGATCCGCAGCGTCTCGCCGGGCAAGCCGACCAGCCGCTTGATGTAATTGATCTGCGCGTTACCCGGGAATTTGAACACCACCACGTCCCACCGCTCGGGGTCGGTAAACGTGTAGATGTACTTGTTCACCAAGATGCGATCGCCGTTGTAGGAGCGCTGAGAACCGAAGTCTGCGTTGCCGCGGCCGGCCAGCTGCAGATTCGGCCTCATCGGCAACACGTAGTGGCACATCGGGCACATGCCGACCAACGTTTCGGAGGGTTCGCCGCCGAAACTATCGCGGTCCTCTTCACTCGCGCTTACCTGGTAGCGATACCCGCACTTGGGGCAGTCTACGTCCTTGTGCCGGCCCATGAGGGTCGGCGCCATCGAGCCGGTGGGGATCACGAACGCCTCGGCCTCGAACGTGCGAAACAAGAACGCCAGCACGAACGCGATCACGATCGACTCGACCGTCTCGCGCACGGCGTGCGTTTGGGCCGAGGGCGCGGCCCGCCCGGAAGCGGGTGGTGTTTTGACCGGGACATCGCGCGGCTTCGCGGATTTCTTGGTTTTAGCCATAGCAGGAGTATCAGTTTCGCGGGAATGACCGGCGGAGACGCACAAGATTATTCGCTGCCGGGCGGAAAATATAGGCCAGCTGCCGGAACCGGCCTTTTCCCGGACGAATTCCTCGCCGGGGGCTCGCTAGCGGACGCAACTTGGCCCTACATTACAGTTTAGCGGCCGCCGCGCCGTCGGACACCCGCCGGTCGCCAGAGCCGGCTCCCGGCGGTAAACTTGGCGGTTAACCAGGCGAACTAGGAAGACATTTGAATTTGTAGGGAACGCCCTCCGTGGCGTTCCGCGTTGTGCCGAAGGCCCGCGGAACGGCGTAGGGAACGCCCTCCGTGGCGTTCCGCGTTGTGCCGAAG
>CAZHIV010000532.1:0-4066 GCA_964532675.1 uncultured Planctomycetaceae bacterium | reverse complement strand
AGGCCGGTCAATCGACCTATACTCTGCCTAATCCGTTTTTCACCATCGCCACGCAGTACCCCATCGAGCAGGAAGGCACCTACCCGCTGCCCGAGGCGCAGCTCGACCGCTTCATGTTCAACATCAAAGTGGATTATCCCTCGGCGGCGGAGGAGGAGCAGATTCTGGCGGCGACGACGCGCCACGAGCGGCCCGAAGTGACGAAGGTGCTCTCGGAGCGGGCGATACTGAACTTGCAGAAGCTCGTCGGCTCGGTGGCGGTGAGTGAGCACATTATCAAGTACGCGGCGGCCCTGGTGCGGGCGACGCGGCCCAAAGATCCGACGGCGCCGCAGTTTGTGCAAGAGCTCGTCGATTGGGGCGCGGGGCCGCGGGCCGGTCAGTTCCTCATCCACGGCGGCAAAGCGCTGGCAGCGATGGACGGCCGCTTCAGCGTGGCCATCGACGACGTGCAGAAAGTCGCCGAGCCCGTGCTCCGGCATCGCATCAGCACCAACTTTCAGGCGCAGGCCGAAGGCTTGACGACGGAAGACATCGTCGCCCGACTGCTGAAGGAAATCCCGGTGCCGGAGATACCGAAGTTCGCAGGGTGAGGATGCGGGATGCAGGGGGCAGGGGCAGATGGAATTAGCCGCGCAGCGGCGGCAGCGCGTAGCCGTGGGTGTCAACCCACGGACGTCGTGGCGATGAGGAACGAAGCCGCGCAGCGGCGAAATACAGTCGCGGCGATTGTGATGTCGCCGCTGCGCGGCTCGGTTTTACGCAAACCGCTCTCCGTGGGCTCACGCCCACGGCTAAGATATGCCGCCGCTTCGCGGCTAGAAACGATTTAGCGCCGATGTCCACCGTTGAAAAGTACCTGAAGCCGGAGGTGATTCGGCAGATATCGCGGCTGGACCTGCGGGCGCAGTTTATTGTGAAGGGGTTCTTGCACGGGTTGCACGCCAGCCCCTTTCACGGCTTTTCGGTGGAGTTCAGCGAGCATCGCAAGTACACGCCGGGCGACGACCCGAAGGACCTCGACTGGCTCGTTTACGCCAAGACCGACAAGTACTACGTCAAGAAGTTCGAGGCCGAGACGAACATCACGGGCTACCTGGCCATGGACCTTAGCGAGTCGATGGCCTACACGTACCGGCAGGAGCTGACGAAGCTCGACTACGCGATTTCGCTCGCGGCAGCGTTGGCGTACCTCATGATTCATCAGAACGACCCCGTGGGAGTGGTTACGTTCGCTGAGGAGATATCTAATTACCTGGCCCCGAAGAGCAAGCGGCAGCAGATCGGCAACATCCTTTCGCTGCTGGCGAAGCTGCGCCCGGCGGGACAGACTGACATCGGCCGTAGCCTCAGCCAACTGGCGGCGATGCTCACGCACTCCAGCCTGGTAATGGTGTTCAGCGACCTGCTGGCCGACTCCGAGCCGATTATTTCGGCGCTGAGGCAGCTTCGGCACGGCGGCCACGACGTGATTCTGTTCCACATTCTGGACGAGGCGGAGGTGGCCTTTCCTTTTTCCGGGCTGGTGGAACTCGAGGAGCCGGAGACGAGCACGCGGCTGGAAGTCGATGCCGACAGCTACCGCCGGGACTACCTCCAAGAAATCGAGACGTTTCGCGAGACGTACCGGCGCGAGTGCTTTCAGAGCGGCATCGACTACGTGCCGCTCGATACGAGCATGCCGTTCGACCGGGCGCTGACGGAGTACCTGATCAAGCGGCAGTCGCGAGCTTAAGATCCGAAATTTTAATTAACCACAGGACACAGAGGGCACGGAGGGGGATGAAGAATGCAAAAAGAAAACTGTTCAAATCTGAGTTCCTTTGCATTCTTCATGGGGACTTTGAATTGATCATTTCCCTCAGTGCCCTCTGTGTCCTCTGTGGTGAGCTCTCATTTCTATGGGTTTTGTGACGCCACTACTGCTGGGCGGGGCCGCGCTGGTCGCGTTGCCGATCGCGTTGCACCTGATCATGCGGCGCGAGGCGCAACGGCTGAAGTTTCCCGCCTTGCGGTTCGTACAATTGCGGCGGCACGTGAATCAACATCGTTTGCGTCTGCGGCATTTGCTGCTGCTCGCGCTGCGATGCGCGATCATCGCACTTTTGGCGTTTGCGTTGGCGCGCCCGACGCTGCAAGGCTCGAGTGGGGCGGGTAAGGAGGGCGCGCCAGTGGCCACGGCGCTTGTGTTCGACAACTCATTGCGGATGCGCTACGAGCACGAGAACCGCTCGCGCTTGGAGCACGCCAAGGACCTGGCGGGCTGGCTGCTGGAGCAGCTTCAGGCCGACTCCCCGGTGACGATCGTCGACCGCGGCGGCCGGCAGCGGGGACAGGACCTGGACCGCACGGCCGCCGAGTTGCGCGTGGACCGGCTGACGGTCAGCACCACCGTCCGGCCGATGGAGGACGCGCTGCGCGACGCGATGGTTTGGCTCGAAGACAAGCCGGACCATCGCGGCGAGATATACGTTTTTACAGACATGTCACGCGAAGCCTGGCCGGCAGACGGCGTTGCCGCGTTTGGCAAGTGGCTCGACGACTTGCCGGGCACCAATGTTTACCTGATCGACGTCGGTGTCAGCGAGCCGCGGAACCTTCGGCTCGGCGCGCTGCGGCTTTCGAGCGAGCGGCTGGCCCCCGGCGGCTTGCTGCGGCTCGATACCGAGGTGTCGGCCATCGGCGAGTGGAACGGCGCGAGCGAGGCGGCGGTCGAGGTTTTTGTCGGCGACGGGTCGGCGGAGCCGGTGAAGCGCGGTCAGCAGGCGGTCGTGGCGAGCGGCCAGCGGCCGGCGCCTGTTCAGTTTGCGCTGTCGGGCCTCGAATTGGGCACTCATCAGGGATTCGTGCGGGTAGCGGGAAGCGATGCGCTGCCGGCAGACAATGTGCGGTACTTTACCGTCGACGTCCGGCCACCCAGCAAGATACTGCTCCTGGGAGAGACTGCGGATGAGCCGTTGTTCCTCCGCGAAGCCCTGGCGCCCACGGCGGCGGTTGCGCTGGCGCAGGCGCCGTTTGACTGCGACGTGGCTCGATACGGCCAAATGGATGAGATAGCGCTCGCCGACTATGCGGCCATCGCGCTAGTCGATCCGCCGCCGTTGGCGGACGCCAAGTGGAAAGCGCTCGTGGATTTCGCCGACCAGGGGGGCGGCGTCGGCGTGTTTCTCGGGCGGCGGGCGCGGCGCGAAGAGATGAACCGCCCTGGGCCGCAGCAATTGCTGCCCGCGAAGCTGCGCTGGCAATCGCATGAAGCAACCTACTTGCGGCCGGTCGCTGTGGAGCATCCGGCGCTGGGCGAACTGCGCGGGCTGGGCGATGCCGTGCCGTGGTCGGAGTTTCCCGTGTTCAAATACTGGGAATTGGAGGCAGGTGCCGAATCGGCGCACGTGGTGGCCTCATTTGCCAACGGCAAGCCGGCGCTCGTGGAGCGGCAGCTCGGCGCCGGACGCGTGCTGATGCTAACCACATCGGTCTCCGATCCGGCGCATGCCGACCCTTGGAACATATTGCCGACCGGGCCGGAGCCATGGCCGTTCCTTGCACTGGCCAATGGCATCGCGGAGTACCTGGCCGGCGCGGGGGAAGCCCGCCTCAATTATCTGGTCGGGCAAATGGTGGTGTTGCCTCTCGCCCCCGAAGAGCGGGTCACGAGCTACGTGCTGCAATTGCCCGACGGCAGCGCGGTTCGGCAGCCGCTGACGCCGGGCCGGCAGGATTTATCGCTCGCCGCCACCGAAGGGCTCGGCAACTACCGGGTGCGGGCGGGAGGACGGCAGGAACGGCTCGATCGAGGCTTCAGTGTCAACCTGCCGGAAGAAGTGACCGAATTGGAGCGTGCCGGTGGAACCGAGCTCGTCGCGACACTGGGTGAAGATCGGGCGCGCGTGGCCCGCACGCGCGAGGAGATCGAGGTCCGCGTCGGTTTGGCGCGCACGGGGCGCGAATTGTTTCCGATCATAATCCTCATCGTGGCGGTGGTGCTGGCCGCCGAACATTGGCTGGCGAACCGGTTTTATGAAGGGCCCCCCGAAGCTCGTTCCCACGCTCCGCGTGGGAACGGACT
>CAZHIV010000531.1:0-5545 GCA_964532675.1 uncultured Planctomycetaceae bacterium | reverse complement strand
GTTTACGCAATACTTGCGCTACGCGCGGCCCTACATTCCTCCGGGTGGGGAGAACGTGATGGACACGATCCACCAGATCGTGGCCGGGCAGGATTCGCTGGCCGAGCGAGTGAGCCAGACCGTTTTCGAATCGGGCGGCTCGCCCGACCCGGGCGACTTTCCCATCGAGCTGACCGATACGCACGACCTGGCGATCGACTTCTTGATCCAGGAGGCGATCGACTATCAGAAGCAGGATATCGCCGATTTGGGCCAATGCGTCGAGGCGTTGCGATTGGCCCCCGCCGCCCAGTCGCTGGCGGCCGAGGCCCTGGGAATGGCGAAGGGCCATCTCGAGTCGCTCGAAAAGCTGAAAGACAAAGCGGGCCAGTCGACGGTCGTCCGCGACGGCAGCCCGGCTTTCGCCAACGACCCGCCCGTCTCGAAGGAAGCGGCCGGCACGCCCCATCGCCAGGAAGAGCGCAAGCTGCTGGCCGGCGATCCGAATTCGCCGAGCTAGCCTCATGGCAGATGATTCCTCCAAGTCGACGCTTTTCGATACGCATGCCCATCTCGATCAGCCGGAATTCGACGACGACCGGGCGGAAGTCATCGCACGTGCTCGCGCCGAGGGCGTCGAGCACATCCTCGCCATCGGCATTTCGGCCGACACGAGCCGTGCGTGCATCGAGCTGGCGCGCCAGTACGCTTGCGTCTTCGCGGCAGTCGGAATGCAGCCAAACTCCCTGGCCGAGGCCCGGCCGGGCGACTGGGATCGCGTGGTCGCGATGCTCGAGGAGCCGGGCGTGGTGGCGATCGGCGAAACAGGGCTCGACCGCTACTGGGACTTTACGCCGTTCGACCAGCAGCAGGACTACTTTGACCGCCATCTGCGGCTATCGCAGGAGCTCGGGCTGCCGTTCATCGTCCACATGCGCGATTGCGACGACGAAATTCTCGTCATGTTGCGCGAGGCACGCCAGCGCGGGCCACTGCGGGGCGTGATGCACTCATTCACGGGCAGCCGGGCCATGATGGAGGACTGCCTGGCGATGGGCCTTTACATCAGCTTCGCCGGCATGGTGACATTCAAGAAATCCGCCGAGCTGCGGACAATCGCCGCCGCCGTGCCGGACGACCGAATTCTAATCGAGACCGACAGTCCCTATCTCACACCCGATCCAGTCCGCAAAATCAAACGCAACGAGCCGGCCCACGTACGCCACACGGCCGCGTGCGTGGCCGAGGTGCGCAATGTGTCGCTGGAAGATTTCGCCGCCCTGACCACCGCCAACGCGAAGCGGTTGTTCCTGCAGAGTCGAGGGTCGATAGTTGATAGCCGATAGTTGCGAACCGTTGTGATTTGTTCGGCAACTATCCACTATCCACAAGCAACCGATGGCTCCACTAGCGTCGAAAGTTTCCCGTTGGCGTGGACTTCGGCTGACGGGCCGCGCGAGACTGCGGCTGCCCGCTCGCGGCGCGGCGGGCGACTTGGGCTTGCCCCGTCGTTTTGCGTTTGGCATACACGTCGCCGGTCGGCCCGTACGGATGAGCATACGGGGCGCGGTAGCCGGCGGTGGGGCCGGTCCAGTTGCCGCATCGGTCGCACGGATCGCAGCAGCGTGGCGGATCGTTGTGCCATTCGCTCCAGTACAGCTCGCTGCTGCACCCATTGCAGCCGCAACATCCGCCGCGATTCGAGATGCTGTGCAGCACATCGAGCACTTCCCAGCAGGGTTGGCAAAAGCCGCACTGCTTGAACCACAGCGTGCCGCCGCCGTCGTGGCAGCCGCCGCCGCAGCCACAGGCGTCGCCGCATCCGCAGGCCGGTTCGCAACAGCCGGCGCATCCGCACGCGGTTCCACAGCGGCCGCCGCAACCGCCCGCAGGCTGGCAACAGCCGCCGTAGCCGCGCTTGGCCTGGCAATAGTCGATGCACTGCTCGCAACAATTGGGCCGGCAGCGGCCGTTCGGCTCGACGCAACGGCAATTGGGCGGGCCGCAGCATTCGCCGCAACCTTGCCACTTCTGGCCGGCAAACTTCCGGCCATCGGTGCAGCTGCCGGCGCCGCATCCGCAGCCAGGCTCGCAAGCGCAGCCGATCTGGCCGCCGCACCCACCTCCGACGTGGCCGCCGCACTCAGCCGGCGCCGCACAGCCGCGGCCGACATCGCATCCGCATCCGCAGCCAGGCTCGCAAGCGCATCCCGCCTCGCAACCACAGCTGCAGCCGCCGCGCGCCCGGCCAAAGCAAATTTCGTACAAACCGTATCCGCTGGCCGGCGACGGTGCAAACGACGCGGCAATCACCAACGCGGTAATGGGCAAAAGACTTCGCATCTCTGGGTCCCCTCGGCGCAGTTCAGCGCGCGGAGCGCAAGGGGAGCATGCGTGCGGCCCGTTAGACAAGAATCCCCCCAAGCAGCTCGACGCGGCGTCAGCGCGCCATCGAACATGGGCCGTCGGCGCTGGGTATCATCGACGGCGCAGGCGGGGCTCGTGCAGGAAAAATCGGCACTATCGGCAGGGTCGGTCGCGGGAGGCCTACAATCAAAGCATATGTCCCTGTAGGGAACGGCCTCCGTGCCGTTCCGGGTGTCCTTGTAGAAACGGCCTCCGTGCCGTTCCGGATGTCCGACGTACAGCGCGGAACGCCGCGGAGGGCGTCCCCTACAGAGGAGCGGAACGCCGCGGAGGGCGTTCCCTACAGAGGCGGGAACCGCAGCCATGAGGCTTGCTTCGCTTACTTGCTAGCAGCGTCGACCGCCGAGTGCTCCCCGAGCTCCAGCATTGGCAGCGACGGCTGGGGCGGACGGCAACAGCTTCCGTGCTTGCAGCAGCAACAGCTCACGCAGCTATGGTGGTTTGTCCAATCGGCCACATAGCAATTGCGATCGATGCAAGAAAACAGCTCGCTGGGTGCGCAGCCGCTCGGCGCGCAGCCGCAGACGCCGCTCGCCAGCGGCAGCAGGAGAATGAAAGCAAACAGTCTGGCGGACATCGGCACGCTCCGGCGACTGTGATTCAAGCCAATTGATAAGGCGCCTCGTATCATCGTCGGCCCGGCTGCCGCCCGGTGAGAAAAATAGGGGCAGTTGTCCGTGGTCCGTGGTCAGTTGTCCGTTGCCGAGCAATCGGTACAATCAGCTAGCGTTGATACAGTGCCCGATTATCCATCCACCAAGCGTGAAGAGACCACTACGGACCACGGACCACGGACCATGGACACTTCCGCCAAGAAATTCTTCACAGCGGTCCTCGAAACGCCGAGCCCCTCCGGCTACGAGCAACCCGTGCAACAGATCGTGCGCCAGTACGTGGCCGACTTCGCCGACGACGTGCGGACCGACTTGCACGGCAACGTGATCGCCTGCGCGAATCCGGAAGCGCCCCTGCGCGTGATGTTCGCCGGACATGCCGATCAGATCGGGCTCATCGTTTCGCACATCAACGAGAACGGATTCATCTACACGAACACGATCGGCGGCTGGGATCCGCAGCAGCTCATCGGCCAGCGGATGACGATTTACACGGCGAGTGGCCCGGTGCCGGCGGTGATTGCCCGCAAGCCGATCCACTTGCTCGATCAGGACGAGCGCAAGCAGGTCGTGAAGCAAAAGGAGCTATGGCTGGATATCGGCGCGAAAGATCGCGACGAGGCCGCGTCGGCGGTGGCGATTGGCGATCCGGTGACGCTGGAGCTGGGTTACCAGGAAATGCGGAACAATCTGGCCAACTCGCCCGGCATGGACAACAAAACGGGCCTGTGGGTGTCGATCGAGGCGCTTCGCCGCGCGACGAAGCGTGGCGGCCTGAAGGTGGCGCTCTACGCCGTCGCGACGGTGCAGGAGGAGATCGGCCTGCGCGGCGCGGTCACCAGCGCGTACGGCGTTCACCCGCACGTCGGCGTGGCGGTCGACGTGACGCACGCCACCGATTGTCCGACGATCGACAAGGGGCAGGAGGGCGACATCAAGCTGGGCGGCGGGCCGGTCGTTTACCGCGGGCCGAATATGAACCCGCTCGTGGTGGAGCGACTTCGCGACGCCGCGGAGTCGGCCAAGATCGGGATACAATGGGGCGCCAGTGGCCGCGGCACCGGCACCGACGCCAACGCCATCCAACTGGCCCGCGGCGGCGTGGCCGCCGGGCTGATCAGCGTGCCCAACCGCTACATGCACAGCGCGGTGGAGATGATCTCGCTCGACGACATCGACCAGTCGGCCGACCTGCTCGCCGAGTTCGCGCTCGGCATCGCAGCGGACGCCGATTTCACGCCCCGCTAGCCCGAGTCTGCCTGCCATCTCAAACCTTCCGCCACAAACCAACCACGGCCGGCGCGTAGGTGCGGACGTCCCAACGTGTAGCTTCTGCGTCCGCGTCGGCATCACGCAGCAGCTCGAAATCGAACGCTTCGTCCGCTTCGACGATGAGGATCGTGCTGGCCGGCGCGTGCTGCTGGATGCGTTGGATTAGTTCGAGGATTTCCGGTTGCCGTTCGTGATAAAACGCATAGGGCGGGCTGCAGAAGACGAGCCACGGACGATCGACGGGAGGCGCAGATAATTGCGAGCCCAGGTCGCGCTTCGCCCACAGGAACGCACTGGTGACGAGCAGGGCTGCGCGGTCTTCGACGCCCAGCGTGCGGATGTTTTGCTCCACGACGCGAGCGGTCGGCACGTGTTTTTCGATCAGGGTGGCGCCCGTCGCGCCGCGGCTAAGCGCTTCCAGTCCAAGCGCGCCGGTGCCGGCGAACAGGTCCACGGCATGCCGGCCGGTGCATTCGGTGCTGACGAGATTGAAGATCGCCTCGCGGGTGCGGTGCTTCATCGGCCGAACCGAGGGATCGCCGTGGTATTGTAATCGTCGGCCGCGGAACTCGCCGCCGATGATTCGCACTTCGGCGTCGCGCGGGTCGGCGTTCGAATGGGGCCGGCCTCGCGTGAGCTGGCTGGGTTTGCGTTTGCGTGGCATCGAGCCAATCCGAAGGGCAACGGTGGAGCGGCGAAGAGCGGTGGCCGGCGGCCCGTGAGATTTGTTATGGTGTGTTTAACGGCATGCGCCTAGAGCTAGTCGCTCTGACAGGTGGCGGGCAATCCCACCGTTTTCGCGTTCAATTCGACGAATTAGTGATTACGCATTTAGTGAACCTGCTCTAGAACCGGCAGGAACGGGAGATGATTTCCATGAGTTGCGGAGGAAGCTTTTTTCGTGTTTTCGTGGCCGCGATCGGGCTGACGTTTGCCGCCGCCGGCGCCTGGGGGCAGGAATCGCCCGCCGAAGTACCGCAAGCAGAGCCCGAGCCGCAACGCGAATCGGCCCCGCCAAACGACCTCATCCGGGCAGATAAAGCACTCGTTGCGGGACCTTCCGGAACCGCCGCCGAGACCAATGCCGCCGCCCAGGCCAAGGCGGCGTTCGATCGCAAGTTTCAGGAATATAAATCGATCATCCGCGAAATCGAGAAGCTGCAGGCGGATTTCCAGCACGCAGACGCCGCCGAGCGCAAGAGAATCGACGCCGCGATGACCGGCCAGGTGGCCCACGCGCAGACCGTCGTCAA
>CAZHIV010000530.1:0-3060 GCA_964532675.1 uncultured Planctomycetaceae bacterium | reverse complement strand
GCAACCGAGCCGACGACGAGCAGGGGCATGGAAAGTCGAGGGTCGAGGGTCGAGAGTCGAGGGTTGAGAGCCGGAGAGGGAACCGGAAACTGCGGCGATTATGGGGGGAAACGAACCACATCGCAAGGGTAGAACCTCAGCACGCGATCATGGAGAATCCACGAAAAATGGCTGGCAGAACTTACGAAATGCTCGGCAAACGCGCGCCGACGGTTTATGCTGAGAGATTAGTCCACGCGCACCAAGAGCGGAACACTGATGAGGCAACGACGATTCTCGGCGGCGCTTTTCTGCGTCGCCCTGCTGATGGCCCGGCTGGCGCTGGCGGACGCCTGGGATCCGCCGGCGAGCTACTACGCCGCCGCCACCGGCACCGGCGCGACGCTCAAGGGCCAGCTCGGGACGATCATGACCACGGGCCACGTCCAGCGCACGTACGGCAATTTCCGCGACTCCGCGGCCATCCACGACGCGGATCCGAACAATCCGGGCAACATCTTGCTGGTGTACAATCGCGTATCGGTCGCGGCCACTTGGGATCAGGGAGGGACCTGGGACCGCGAGCACATCTGGCCCCAGTCGCTGCAGGGCGGCGGCAGCGGCGTGGACAACAACGACACGGGCCCCCGTGCGGACCCGCACGCGCTTCGGCCGTCTACGCCGAGCGTCAACAACTCGCGCGGCAATAAGCCGTTCGGATTCGAAACGACGACCGGTAGCCATCGGGCAGTAAGCGGAACGGGTTACTACTTCCCCGGCGATGCCGACAAGGGTGACGTGGCCAGGCAGCTCTTCTATTCGGACACTCGCTGGACGAACGTGGGCCCTGGCCTGTCGCTCACGGACGATTTCCCGGGCAGCTACGAAATGGGCGACTTGTCGTCGCTCATCGCCTGGCATTACCTCGACCCTCCGGACGAGTTCGAGCGCCGGCGGAACCACGCCATTTACAGCCAGGCCATGAACCCCAGCTACTACTCGAACAACCGCAACGCCTTCGTCGACCGGCCCGAATACGTGTGGTCGATCTACGTCGACCAGATGAACGACAGCCAGATCACAATCGTTGGCGGGACGGATGTCGGTAACGGCGGCTCGGTGCAGAGCGTCGATCTGGGCCGCGTGTTTGTCGGCGCCGCGGTGCCTGCCGCGCAATCGTTCACGCTCGATAAAGGCGGCGACGACGGCACGTACTACCAAGTCGCCACCGCCGGTGATGCGACGAGCTCGCTCTCCGGGCGCTACAATGCATTCCGCACCAACGGCACGGACAGCGAATCGATCAGCGTGGGCCTCAGCACGAGCACCGCGACCGCCGGTCTACGCAGCGGCACGGTGACGATCGACAATCTCGATGTGACGACGGGCGGCGGGGCAGGGCACGGGGCCAACGACGCCGATGACGCCTTCAATGTAAGCCTCACGGTGCTCGATCATGCGGAGCCGTCGTTCACCGACTCCGCCCTGGCGACGTCGCTGGTCCACGACTTCGGCTCGGTTTCGCTGGGCAGCGCCGCGCCGAGCTTCGGGTTCGACGTATTCAACTTGAACGCGACGCCGGGCTTCACCGCGGAGATGGATTTCGACAGCGTGCAGGCGAGCGGCGACGCGGCCGCGCTGACGACCGACCTGGCCGCGGCGGCCGGTTCGCTGTCGCTCGCCGGCGGCGCGGGCCAGGCGTTCACGGCGATGCTCGATACGTCCACCGCCGGCAGTTTTTCGGCCATCTACACGCTCATGTTCTCCGACGAGGACCTGCCGGGCGCCCTCGACAAATCGCTCACGCTGACGCTGATGGGCGAAGTATTGGCCATAGCCCTGCCGGGCGATTACAACGGCGACGGCGCAGTCGATGCAGCCGACTACGTCGTGTGGCGGGCCACCTATGGCCAGAGCGTGCCAGCTTATGGCGGCGCGGACGGCGACGGCGATGAAATTATCGGCGACGGCGATTACACCGTGTGGGTGCAGAACTTCGGCGCGTCGGGGGCTGGGAGCGGACCCGGGCTCGCCGCCGTGCCGGAGCCGGCCACTCTCAGCCTGCTGGCAATGGGACTGCTCATGATCGCCGTCGGCCCCAGTGGCACAGGCCGCTGGCCTGTGCGGCAGTTTTCCAGTTTTCGCACCGGCTAGCAGCCGGTGCCACTGGTTTTGAAACCGCTTCTACATACCGGACACGCTGACTATCTGACGAAGCGTCGCATCGGGGGCGACGATGAGCGTCCGGTTGTCCGTCCCGTAGAAGCTGGGCCAGACTGGGTGCGTGCTCTGTAGATACTTGCGGCCGGCCAGCTCGGAAAGCTGCACGTAGGGGCGGGCGTGAGGCGGAATGGCCGACGCGCGAAACGGCTCCTTGAACCGGATCGTCGCGGCGTACGTCGGGCTCGCCGGATTCGAGAAGTCGACGAAGCCGACAACTCCCTCGACGGCGGCGGGGTCGATCCCCAAAAACCGCAGCGCGCCGTCGACCGTGACGCCCGTCGGCAGCAGCGCCGCCGCCGATTCGGTACCCCCCGGCGCCGCGCTCAGCACGACGACCGCGGCCGTGTTCGGCGGTGCAACAGGCGAGTCGGGTGTGCCGGCGGAGGGATCGGACGCGAGCGGCTGGTCGCCGGGCGCCGCGTGGTCTTGCGGCGACGGCGACGCCGGCGAATCGACAGGCCCGCCCTCGAGCCCCTGAACCCGTTGACGGACCGCCTGCTGTGCGCCGTAACCCTGGGCCACGGCGGCTGCCGTCGCGGTCGCCATCACAACGAAGGACAAGGTGGCAATGCCGAGGAAACGACGCATCGGCCGGCGGAATCGAGTGTGGATGTTCATGGTAGGCAACCAGGTAAGACGATTCGGGAATGACCTCTGTAGGGAACGGCCTCTGTGCCGTTCCGCCCGCGAATCGAACGCGGAACGCCGCGGAGGGCGTTGTACAGCTTCGCCCCATTGAGGAATCCAACGTCCCAGCGCCAGCTTAGGACTGATTCACACCGCGGTCAAATGGTCGCCCGTAGGTCCGGCGAGCCGAGCCGGACCTGCTGCGTCAATAGAATTGCCGCTCGGCTCGCG
>CAZHIV010000529.1:0-25867 GCA_964532675.1 uncultured Planctomycetaceae bacterium | reverse complement strand
CGATCGTGACGGGCGTGGCGATGGGGTTCGATCCGAGGCCGCCGCACTCCCAGATCAACTCGCCATTGGCCAGGTCGTAGCTGCGGACGCGATTCGAGCCGCTGGTGACGACTTGCGTGCGGCCGGCCGCTTCGACCACGAGCGGCGTGGCCCAGGAGCTGGGTTCATCGCGGGGCGTGCGCCACTTTTCATCGCCCGTAGGGGCGTCGAGCGCGACGATGAAGTCGTCGCCCTCGTGGTCCCATTGTATGATGAGCGTATCGCCCCACAGCGCGGGCGACGCACCCTCTCCGAAGCTGAACCGCATGTGCATATCGCCGAGGTCTTTGTTCCATTGTAAGTTGCCGTCGAGGTCGTAGCAGTAGATGCCGCGGGAGCCGAACGACGCGTACAGGTATTTGCCGTCCGTAATGGGCGAGGCCGAGGCGAACGAGGCGGTTTGATGGTGGCCTTCGTGCGGCACGACTTCGCAGGCGGTCTGCTGCCAGAGCGTCTTGCCCGACTCGCGGTCGATGCAGAGGACGAGGAACTGGTAGAAGTTGGTCGGCGGTTCGATGCCGAATCCGCCACGTCCGCCACGTCCGCCGCGGCCAAAACCGCCGCGTTCGCCGCCGCGCGTTCGCTCGGCGTCGCCGGGTCGATCTTCGCGCTGGGCCAAGAGGCCGATGGCGCCGGGAGCCGGCTGCTGATGGGCGGCCAGGCGCAGACGGGGGGCGATTCGGGCCGTGTCGGCCGGCTCGGCGGTGCGGTCGGTCTTGATTGCGGTAAGGATGAAGATGCGGTTCCCCCACACGACCGGCGAGGCGCTGCCTTGGCCCGGGATGGCGACTTTCCACTTGATGTTCTTCTCCTGGCTCCACTCGGTCGGCGGATCGGCCTGCGGCGCGACGCCGGTGGCCGCCGGCCCGCGCCACTGATGCCAGTTGTCCAATTTCTGTCGATCGAAATCGTCGGCCAACGCCACGCCGGCAATCAAACACGCCGCCACGGAGGATGAGAACTGATTGAACATAGAGATTCCACGCTTCGGATTGTCGTTGGAGTGAAAAGATCGCATCGGAACCACCTTGTTCTATCCGATGAATGGGCGGATTTCCATGAGCGGCGTGAATTATTCGGATCCGCCGGGCCCGGGCTGGATGCTTACCCTAGAGAGGCGAAAACCAACCTCACCACCGACCTTGCGGATGCGAACGGCGATGTGAAAAGTCTCACTCAAATGCCCGCGCAGCTCTTCTGCGAACTCCAACGCCCGATTCGAGACAATATCGACATCCTCCGTCATTCGGCGTTCCTCGATGTACGCGTTGACAGCCATTGCCCCGAAAATCGCGGCATCATCCCGCCCCTTGAGGAAATCCACCACTGCCTGTTGAATGGTTCCTTTCGGCAGGGGATCGTTCATGATAATCTCGTGGAAGGTCGGACCGGTATTGACGTGCATCTTTAACCTCCGCTCTCGCTGGTATTCTACACTAGCGCCGAGTCGGTGCGAAATTGCGACGCCCCTTCGTTGAAAGCTCGGCCATGGACTGCGAAGCGCTGCCACAGGTCCTCAAGACCTATTGGGGCTTCGACGACTTTCTGCCGTTGCAGCGGGAAGCGATGGAATGCGTGCTGGGCGGCCGCGATTCGCTAGCCGTTTTGCCGACCGGCGGCGGCAAGTCGCTGTGTTACCAGGCGCCGGCGCTGTGCGGCGACGGGCTGGCGGTTGTCGTGTCGCCGCTGTTGGCGTTGATGAAGGACCAGGTCGATGGCTTGCGCACCAACGGCATCGCGGCAGCCGCGGTGAATAGTACGCTCTCGATCGACCAGAAGCGCAAGATCGCGCAGCAAGTCGAGGCGGGGGAGCTGCGGCTGTTGTACATGTCGCCCGAGCGGCTCGTGACGCCGCGGACGCTCGAGTTTCTGCAGAACCAGCGGGTCAGCTTCTTTGCGATCGACGAGGCCCACTGCATCAGCGCCTGGGGGCACGACTTCCGCACGGAGTATCGCGACCTGCGGCTGCTGCGCGACCGCTTTCCCGATGTGGCGGTTCACGCCTACACGGCGACCGCCACGGCGCAGGTGCGGCGCGATATCGTCGAGCAGCTTCAACTCCGCGACCCAGAGGTGCTCGTCGGCGACTTCCGCCGGCCGAACTTGCAGTATCACGTCGCGCGGCGGCAGGGTGGGTTGAGCCAGATTTGCGGCGTGATGGAGCGGTTTCGCGGCCAGTCGGGCATCGTCTACTGCATCACTCGCGCGGAGGTGGACAAGACGTGCGGCGTGCTGCGCGAGATGGGCTACTCTGCGCTGCCGTACCACGCCGGCTTGAGCGACGAGGACCGCCAGCGCAACCAGGAGGCGTTTCTCGCCGAGCAGGCCGACGCGATCGTCGCCACGATCGCCTTCGGCATGGGCATCGACAAGTCGAACGTGCGGTACGTCGTTCACGCGGGCATGCCGAAGTCGTTGGAGAACTACCAGCAGGAGAGCGGCCGCGCCGGGCGCGACGGCGTGGAGGCCGAGTGCTGGCTGCTCTACTCGGGCGGCGACCTCATGAAATGGAAGCGGGTGCTGAGCAACTCCAACGGCGAGGCCAGCGCCGCGGCCGAGGCCGCCCTTAACAAGATCTACGACTATGCGACCTCGGTCACCTGCCGGCACGCCAGCCTCATCGAGCATTTCGGCCAGGCTTGGGAATACGGGCCGTGCAACGCCTGCGATGTTTGCCTCGGCAGGCTCGAAGTCGTCGAGGATGCGCTCGTTATCGGGCAGAAGGTTCTCTCCTGCGTGTTGCGCGTGCGCGAGGGGTATGGCGCGGATTATGTTTCCTTGGTGCTCACGGGGTCGCGCGAGCAGCGCATCGTGGCCGCCGGGCACGACCAGCTCAGCACTTGGGGCATCCTCCACGAGTTCCGCCGGCAGGACGTGCGCCAATGGATCGAGCAGCTTGTCAGCCAAGGCTTTCTGTATAAGGACGGCGAATACCATCTGGTTCGGGTGAGCGAGGAAGGCCGCAGGCTGCTCGTCGGCGAGGTGTCGCCCACGTTGCTCCGGCCGGCGAAAGAGCAGGGCAAGGCGTCTCGGGCGGCGCTAGTGGATTCGTGGGAGGGCGTGGATCAAGTGCTGTTCGACGCGCTTCGGCAGTTGCGGCGCGAGGAAGCGATAAGCCGCAGCGTGCCCGCGTACATCGTGTTCAGCGACGCGACGCTGCGCGACATGGCCCGCCGGCGGCCTTCGACCGTCGAGCGGCTGCTGGAAGTGCACGGCGTGGGGCAGCAGAAATCGGCCGACTTCGGCGGGCCGTTCGTGGAGTGCATCGTCGCCTATTGCCAGGAGCACGACGTGACGATGGACGTACAGCCGGCAGCCACGACGCGGCTGCCGCCGTCGACACCGTCGCCGCCATCGACGGGCGCCGTGGAATCGTTTGCACTATTCGACCAGGGGCTGAGCGTCGAGGCGGCGGCCGAGCGGCTCGGCCGCGCGCTTTCGACGACGTACGGTTACCTGGAAGCGTACATTCGGCATCGCCGCGTGACGGACCCCACGCGGTGGATCGCCCGCGGCGAGCTGGAGCAAATCGAGGCGGTGCTGCCGCACACGGGCACCGAGCGGCTCAAACCGATCTACGAAGCCCTGCACGGGCGCATCGGCTACGAGCGGATTCGCATCGCCGTCGCGTCGTTGAACAACCGGGCCGGCAACCCAATGGAAAGTCAGCATGACGAAGCCGTATGAAGCGTCCAGCATGTCGCGCGAGGAGGTCGACCAACTGGAAGGGCCGGTCTTGCTGAATTTCGGCACAAACTGGTGCGGCTACTGCCAGGCCGCGGCGCCCGTCATCGCGGAGGCGCTGGCCGATTTTCCCGCCGTCGAGCACATCAAAGTCGAAGACGGCCCCGGCCGCCCATTGGGCCGCTCGTTTCGCGTGAAGCTGTGGCCGACGGTTATCGCACTGGAAGCCGGCCAGGAGGTCGGTCGGGCCGTGCGGCCGGAGTCGGCCGAGGAAGTGCGCAGCGTGTTGGCCAAGCTCTCGTGATGCGCATTGCCCGACGGCAACGGTTCCTTACCGCGCGCGGCAAACAATCGGTCTGGTTTATTGAGCCAGAAAATACGTCAAGGGCGTCGGCTTTCCGCATCGGTCGATGACGGTCTCGCCGAAGATCGCGCCGACGACGAACCCCGACATGAAACTCAGCGCGATGATGAGATGGCTGGTAATTTTGAGCAATTTCTTAGCTACGCGCATGACATCCCCCGTTCCAACGATTAACCTGGATGGACCCTTGCCAAATCATAGGTCACGGCAGCGGCCGCGGTCGCCGAGTCCAGTTGTACCAATTGTAGCGATGCAGCCAAGCGGCGCGGCCGGTGCGCCGGACCCAGGCGTTGAACGATGCACGGACGATTAACACACGGTTTTTTCAATGGCCGAGGCGGGAGTCGAACCCGCACGGGGGTTGCCCCCCAACGGATTTTAAGTCCGTAGCGTCTGCCATTCCGCCACTCGGCCGAAACGCCTTTTTTCTCATGATATTCTAGCTGCCAGGCCAGCCACCAGCAAATTGGTTATGCTACCGCAACGGTAGTAAAATGCCTGCCCGTGTCGATGATCTTGCAGTCGGAGCTTTCGAGTCGCTACGCGCCGAGATGGCGAATCGCTGGGGACCGGCTCGGCTCGGGAAGTTCATTCAGTTGATTCGCTCCGCGTTCAAGTATGCGGCGGACAACGCCCTGATCGAGATCAACTGCGCCGCCGGCGGCAGTTGCAAGTTGACCACGACTCATTGCCAGGTGGTAGTTTATACTGGATCGGCAGGCCTTGTTTCAATCTACGCATGGAATCAGTTTGTCACATCTCCTTGGCACTTGCATGTCACAAGCAAAAGAGCGCAATGGTCGGAAGCCTTTAACTGTCAAGCGGCTGCCCGTTTCATTTGAAAGTGATAAACGCCGCGTCATTACTCGTTTTTTTGATGCTGGTGGTCCGAAGCGAATTCAGAATATCGTCGAGCGAGTCGCGCACCTTACTGATGCGGAAGTCAGTAAATTACTTGAAGCCGTATTTCAGCGTTTTCGGACTCGGCACGGCAACATTGCGTCGATCTTCGATCAGCACTTTCGCAATGCAATGGCGGCAATCGGCGCGTCAGCCTCACTGGACACCAATCGGCGGCTGTTGATTGGCTCCTATTTCACGATGGAGTACTCTATTGAATCGGCGGCGCTTTTTAATCCATCCATCGTGCCGCACATCGATCAGCGGGATCTTCCTGACGGTGCAGTTCGCTTCATTATGAGCCTGCGAGCAACCGGCGAAGGGCACGTGTCGTCGATAGTTTTCCGCAGCGGAGTGATCTACTCAGATCACGAGGTTCAAATGGATCCGGTCAGCCGATTAAGTCATCCGATCAGTATTGTCCCGGACAAGAAATACGACAAAGAACTGTTTCGTCGGAAGCTTAAAGACATGGGTGTACCGCTGGGTGCGATCGACCTGGTCTTAAACCGGTTAAAGTCCTCGTTTACGATGGCCCAGCTGGAGCAGGCGCTTTCCGCCGCGCAGCAGGCGGAACCTCGCAAGCTTCAGTCCGTCGACATCATTCAGGGCATCCGTTGGCTTGCACGATCGAATTATCAACTCGAACTTTCTCCAGGAGGCGATGCCTCCGAATTGGTAATATTTCCCCAGACGAGCAACGAGAGTCGTGGCATCGAGGACCTGCGACTGGTGCGTTTTATCGATGACGACGGGTCCGCAACGTACTACGGTACATGCACCGCGTTCGACGGTTACCGCATACTGCCCGAGATCGTGGAGACGACCGACTTCTTAAAAATCGGCGTCCACACGCTCAACGGCGCCAAGGTGCAGAACAAGGGCATGGCATTGTTTCCTCGGCGCGTAGACGGGCACTATGTCATGTGCTCGCGGAATGACGGCGAGAACCTTTACCTTATGTACTCAGATATCATTCACTTCTGGGAATCTGCCGAGCTCTTGCAAGTGCCCAAAAACCCATGGGAGTTCGTCCAGATTGGTAATTGCGGTTCGCCCCTTGAGACCAGCGAGGGCTGGTTGCTACTAACCCACGGCGTGGGCCCAATGAGAACCTATTGTATTGGGGCGATGTTGTTGGATTTGGACGACCCAAGCAAGGTCATCGGAATGTTGGACGAGCCGTTAATCGCACCGACGGAAAAGGAACGCGACGGTTATGTTCCCAATGTCGTTTACACTTGTGGGGCTCTGATTCACAACGAGCATCTGTTCATTCCGTTTGCAATTTCCGATTCAGCCACGCGCTTTGGCCTGGTATCCATGGATCGATTGCTCGACCGGCTTATCAAATAGAATAGCCCACATGGCATCGCCCAAGAAAAAGGTAGCGATTTTGGGCCCGGTGGCTTGGAGAACGCCGCCGCGACAGTACGGTGCTTGGGAGACGGTGGCCGGCAATATCGCCGAGGGCCTTGTCGCGAACGGCTGGGACGTTACTCTTTTTGCGACGAAGGATTCCGTCACTTCGGCAAAACTACATGCGGTCGTCGACCGGGGATACGAAGAAGATCCCAGGATCGATCCCAAGGTAGCGGAATACTTGCACATCTCGGAGGCCTTCGAACATGCGGACCAATTCGATTTGATCCACAGCCACTACGACTTCATGGCGTTAGCCTTCAGCCGTTTGGTTCGAACTCCGGTGCTGACCACGATTCATGGATTCTCCTCGCCGCAAATCATGCCGGCCTACTTAAAGTACCGGGACAATTACTTTGTGTCGATCAGCGACTCGGATCGCCATCCGGACTTGAATTATCTGGCGACGGTTTACAACGGAATCGACTTGGCGCTCTATCCCCTGCAGGAACGCGGCGGTGACGATTTGGTGTTTCTGGGACGCATTCATCCAGATAAAGGTGTCCATCTGGCGATCGAAGTGGCGCGTCGATGCAATCGCCGGCTGATCATTGCGGGGATCATTCAGGACCAAAGCTACTTCCAGCAATTCGTGGAGCCAAACCTCGACGACGACCACATCTGTTATGTGGGGCCGGTGGATGTCGCGGGGAAAAACAAATTGTTTGTCCGGGCGGCCGCTTTGCTGCACTTGAACACGATCCCGGAGCGGTTTGGATTAGTGCTTGCCGAGGCGAATGCAGCCGGCGTACCCGTGATCGCGGCCGACCTCGGTTCCTGCCGCGAGGTGATTGGGGACGGTCAAACCGGCTTTTTAGTCCCAGACGTTGACCACGCCGTCGACGCTGTGCTCCGCGTCTCCGAGATAGATCGCGACGAATGCCGGAGTCGCGTCGCGGAACGCTTCTCAATCGAAACCATGGTGCGTAGCTACGAGCGAGTGTACGCGACCATATTTGAGCGCGAAGCCAACAAATCGATGTGATCTACGGCCGAACCGATTTCAAAAGGTCGTCTAAGTTGTAGCGAGTTACGCCCGTTACCGTGTCGGCCGCGCCATAATACACGTTCAGCCCGTCGCCGCGATCAATTAAGGCCGTGGGGAAGACGATGTTTGGCAAATAACCTTGCGTCTCGAAGCTAGCTTCCGCGCGCATCACAGGTTTGGACGACATGCCAATAATCCTCCGCGGATCGTCGAGCTTTTGCAGCAACGCAGCGGCGGCATATTCGCCGATGTCATCGCTTTCCTGCGCCTCCTGCTTCGGTCCAATGTGGCCGTGATACAGCGACAGCCAACCCTCGCGCGTACGAATCGGGGGAGTGCCGGCGCCAACCTTTACATTCGCCCACGCTGCGCTATTTCCGATCAAGGGCTCGTGCCCACCCCAGTGGAGTAAGTCGGGCGAGCGGGCAATCCAGATTTCCGGGTGAGAGAAGTGGGCATTCGGATTCGGACGATGCAAGGCCCAGAATTCCCCGTTTATTTGCTCTGGGAACAGAACAACGTCCTTATTCTCGGGAGGAAAGACAATGCCGTGTCGTTCGAACGTCTCAAAGTCGAGCGTCGATGCCAAGGCCGTGGCGATACCGTGGCGAGAAACGGCAACGTAAGTGAAATAGAATCGGTCTTCAAACCTTGTCAGGCGTGGATCCTCTACTCCAAACGTCTCGTACGCCGTGGCCGGCATAAAGGAGTTGTCACCGAAACGGTCGAGGGTGAGCCCGTCGCGACTGAACGCCACGAGCAACCATGAAATAAACGTAAGGCGTACGTTACCATTGGCTTTTAGCCGCACGATGCGCGGGTCTAATATATCGACCTCCGTTAGTCGCTGCCAATCAATCGCCACTTTCCCCGTATCGTGGTTCCAGTAGGGCAACGCGACAAATCCGTCACGCGTCTCGGCTGGGCGCTCAACGACGCGAATCAACAGCGCGACATGATCGTTAAACTCGATTGCCCCAGGGTTGAAGGTCCCGATGACTTCAAAACCTTCGAAATGTGGTCGCACATCCGCCGGTCTTACTAGTTCGTTGGTAAAGACTCTCCGAGGGCAATCTTTGAATGAATTCATGGAGTGAAAGGCTGCCGGTCTTAGGAAGCGACCTCGTTCGCGCGTCGGAATACGGCTTGCGAACTCTCCAATTGATAGAATTCAGCGAGCGATAAGAGAAAGGCCAACGTCGATTCCGCGCCTTGGTTTTCATTCACGCGATCGGCGTGCAAGCCGTCGTGACACCCGCCGGTACCGGGGTCGTATACCTCCAGCCCCAGATCATTGCGGCCGAGAAACCATTCGAACGCCAGTCGCGCTTCGGCCTGCCAGGTGGCGTCCTCCGTAAACCGGAACGCCTCGATGCAAGCAGCCACCGTAGCATAGGCTTCGATTGGTTGCTGATCGAAGTCAGCTCGGTCACCACCGCGGCGATAGAATCCATTGCTGCCAATTGGTCGGAAATGCCCGCGGTGTGCATGTTGAGTACTTACAAGCCATCGCAACGAACGGAGACCGATTTCCTCAGATCGCGAATCGACGTTCCAGCGGGCCCCTAGAATCAAGGCGTGCGGCAACAGTGCGTTGTCGTAGGAAAGCCCTTCCTCGAACCACGGCCAATCGTCCGTAGCCGTCCGCTCGTAAAGGTCGATTATTTTCTTGGTGAGTGTAGTTTGCACCTGGCCAACAAGGCGGTCCCCGCTGAGTCGCCGCAGATATTCATTGATGCCTAGCAGCGTCGAGGCCCACGCTCGCGGCGATGTTAGTTCAACACTATTTGGCAGCAGCTGATGGAACATTTGCATGGCCCACGCCTGCAACCCACGTTGCTTGGAGCGGCCGATACATGCTCCCAAAGCCTGCAGGGTACGCCCCAAACAGTCGTCCGATCCTAATCCGTCCTCGTGAATCCAGCGGCGGTCGAAGCTTAAAAAATTTCGACAGCGGAGTAACTGCCGATCGAACGCCGCGTCGAGAAATGCCGCGTAACGCGTGGTAGCCCGGTTTGTATCCGCCGTATCGAGCCCTAAGTCTTCCAGGTGCATGGCAAACAACAAGGCGCGGGCGTTGTCGTCGGTGCAGTAACCTTCCGAGAAATTGGGCAGCGTGAACTTGGCGTGCTGCAGAATTCCCGTTGAGTCCGTCATTCGAACTAAGTGTTCCAACCGCCATTTCGGCAATTCCCAAGGACGCTCATCCAGCGTGTGGATAGCCAGCGGTTTGGCGGGGCGAGTGATCCGCATCTTTCGAGCGCGTTGATAGGAATTCAAATACAAATGAGCGACATGGCTCCAAATCATCTCGCGCCCCAATCCATACGCTCTCCGGGCCATCACCTGTCGCGCGGGCTCATTGCGGAGCAAATCGCAAAGCGCCTTGGCGATCGCCGCCGAGTCGCGAAATGGAACTAGCACGCCGCGGCCGTCGGCGAGCAAGTCCTCCGCGTGCCAATACGGAGTCGATACGACAGGTTTGCCGCAGCCAAAGGCGTAGGAAAGCGTACCGGAGGTGATCTGCGTCGGCTCCAGGTAGGGAGTTAGATAGATATCGGCGGCGGCAATGAATTCGATGAGTTCCTGTCGCTCGACGAAGCGGTTGTAAAAAACGACATTCTTGGTGATTCCCAAATCGTTCGCCAGTCGCTCCAAGCCCAGCCGATAGGTCTCGCCTTGCTCTCGCACCAGATTCGGGTGGGTCGCTCCCAACACGATGTAGACAAGCTTCGGAAACTCGCGGACGACCTCAGGCAGCGCTCGTAGCGCATATTCAATACCCTTGTTTGGCGAAAGCAAACCGAACGTAAGCACCACGTGCTTCCCCTCAACTCCGAACTGCTCCTTCACCGAATTGGGATCGACGAAAGGCATATCTGGAATACCGTGAGCGATCACGTCGATCTTTTCCTCAGGCACGCCGTACACATCCAACAAAAACGCCCGTCCGCGCTCCGACATGACCACGAGGCGGGACGACAATTCCGCCAAATCTCGCATTGCTTTTCGCTGGTCGGCCGACGGAGTGGCAAGAACCGTGTGCAGCGTCGTAACGATGGGCATCTGCAGATCGTTGAGGAGCGCAAGCACATTTCGCCCAGCCTGGCCGCCATAAATTCCAAACTCATGTTGAAGACAGGCCACGTCGACGTTGTTGAAATTAAGAAAATCAGCGGCGCGTCGATACGAATCGAGATCCTGTTGGAAAAACTCGAATCGCACCTCGGGAGGATATTCGTATCCTTCGGCGATATCATTGACCGGCACCACGACGCAATCAACGGATTTGTATTGGTCAGCGACCGCATTGCGTAAGTCGGAGGTAAATGTGGCGATGCCACATTTGCGCGGCAGATAATCGCCGATAAACCCCAACTTACGAATCTCGGTGATGCGTTGCATAGAGTGTACCTATCGAACCCTGCTTAGCCATTGTGCTGCGGACTTCTCTGTCGGGCTCGTCCCTGCAATATCCTCGACAACGTTATGAATGTTGCTCGCGCATCCGACCGTCATCGCAGCTTGAAAGTCGACACCAACCGTCCCGGGCATCGTGGAGCGCCGCAATCCGTTGTAGCAGATGCCATAGTGCGTATGCGAACGGGTCGCGCCACGATTGTATCCATTTCCGCTGGAACCGTGTCGTTTGCGACACGTTTTCCAGGCTGGAACCTGCCGCTAGGTTATAGGCTAAAGAAGTGCCCCTGGGGGGCGATCTCGGCTCAAGCAGCGAGTAAGCGGCAGCGGCGACTTAGAGCCTATCCCAGAACCGTCTGCGGAAGGGGGACGGGCACATTTTTGCTCCGAAGACTCCGCAAAATGAGCCAGCCCCCGACGGTTCTGGGATAGGCTCGTAATGGTTGTTGGCAGTCTTGGCCTCGACGGGGCCGTGATGAATCTCTAGTTGGCACAGCGATTGCCCGATGCGGCGTCGGAATTGTTCGATCGGCTCTCCAGCCAGTGGCCAAATGGGTGCAGCAACGAAGAGGTCGATTCTGCAAAATGGCTTCCTGAGCAAAGAGCACTTTGCCATCGAAAACAAGAATGTTGCTATCTCCCGCTACCGCACGGGGGCATTTCGCGACTTTTCGGAGCATTTTGACAGAATGCCGACAACTGCCGTCGAGCCTAAAAACACGGTAAGTACCGCAATCTTTCAGACGTACCCCAAATAGCCAAGTAGTTTTTTAAGTCCGTAGCATCTGCCATTCCGCCACTCGGCCGGCGAAGCTTGAGCGTGGAGGCTGGGGAGTTTAAAGTCAAGGGCCGGAGCGACTCCAGGCCTCGCTCTTAATTATGAACGGTCAGCTTCCGCGATGGGCCAGCTCGCCTACCCAGGTATCGACGGTTTTCTAGGCACGCGAGCGCCCTTGATGCTCGACTTGCTGTGCTTGGCGATGCTAGGCGTCGTGCTGGTGCTCGCGTGGAGCGTTTTTCAAGTCAAATACCGCCGGCGCTACCGGCTCCACAAATGGACGCAGGTTACGCTCGGGGTCGTGTTGCTGGTGGTTGTCGTGTTGTTCGAAGTCGACATCCGGCTGCACGGGTGGGAAGTGCGTGCCGCGGGGGAAGCGGGCGGGCGGCCGGCGGACGTGGTCTGGTACGCGCTCTACGTGCACTTGGTGTTTGCGGTGACGTCGATCGTATTGTGGCCGATCACGATTTTTCTGGCGCTGCGTCATTTCCCAGATCCGCCCGCGCCGGGGCGGCATAGCCGGGTCCATATTCCTCTGGCGCGGTTGGCGGCGGCGGACATGGTGCTGACGGCGATTACGGGGTGGGTTTTTTATTGGGTGGCGTTTGTGCGGTAGCTAAGCCGCAAGCGGATGTTGGGCGGCGAGGGGGCGCTAAGTCGCAAGCGGTTAAGAAGGTGGCCGGTTATACCATGTCGGGGCGTTCGCCGGAGATGGGTTGGCCGCCGCCGGCGTCGGCGCGGTTGATGGCATTGACGAACGCCAGCGTGGCCGCTTCGACCGTGTCGGTGGAAACGCCGCGGCCCCGGTACACGCGGCTCTGATGCTCGACCTCGATCGTCGATTCGCCTTGGGCATCTTTGCCGCGGGTGACGCTGTGGACACGAAAGTCGCGGACCACCACGGTCTTGCCTGTAATGTCTTCGATCGTGCGAAACAGGGCGTCGAGAGGGCCGTCGCCGCCGGTCGTTGTTTTGCTTTTTCTCTCGTCGCCGCGCCGCAGCGTGACCGACACGGTCGGCTCCGACTTGCCGGTGGCATGCACCTCGAACTCGACGAGCTGCCACTGGTCGCCGGCGACGGAGATGCGTTTCTCGATCAGCGCCGCGATATCGGCGTCGTAAACCTCTTTCTTTTTGTCGGCCAGTACTTTAAAGTCGTTGAAGACCTCTTGCAGATGCTCGCCGGTGAGGTGGTAGCCCAGGGCCTTGGCGCGATCGGCCAGGGCGGCGCGGCCGCTGTGCTTGCCCAGCACCAGGTCGGTTTGAGTGAAGCCGACGTCTTCGGGCCGCATGATTTCGTAGGTGGTACGCTCTTTGAGCATGCCGTCCTGATGAATGCCGGCCTCGTGGGCAAAGGCGTTGCGTCCGACGATCGCCTTGTTGCGCTGCACCTGCATGCCCGTGATGTTGGACAAGAGCCGGCTTGTGGGCACCAGCCGACGCGTGTTGATTCGAGTTGTCGCGTTGTAAAAATCGTTGCGCGTGCGCATCGCCATCACGACCTCTTCCAGCGAGCAATTGCCGGCCCGCTCGCCGATGCCGTTGATCGTGCACTCGATCTGGCCGGCGCCATGCTCGACGGCCGCCAGGCTGTTGGCGACCGCCAGGCCCAAATCGTTGTGGCAATGGACGCTGATCACGGCGCGGTCGATATTCGGCACGCGGTCGGCGAGGTTCTTGATCACGCTCGCAAAGTGGGCCGGCGTGGCGTAGCCGACCGTGTCGGGAATGTTCACCGTCGTGGCGCCGGCGTCGATGGCGGCCTCGACGACGCGGCAGAGAAAATCGGGCTCGGTACGGGCGGCGTCTTCCGGCGAGAACTCGATGTTGTCGCAGTACGACTTGGCCCGCCTCACTCCCTCGACGGCCCGCTGGATGATTTCTTCCATGTCCATGCGGAGCTTGAACTGGCGATGGATCGCGCTGGTGGCCAGGAAGACGTGGATGCGGGCATCCGGCGCGTCCTTCAGCGCCTCCCAAGCGCGGTCGATGTCCTTCTCGTTGCACCGTGCCAGCCCGCAGATGGTCGAGCCACGGACCTGCCGGGCAATCTCGCGCACGGCTTCGAAGTCGCCGGGCGAGGCGATGGGAAACCCCGCCTCGATTACGTCGGCGCCCAAATCCACCAGCGCGTGGGCCACCTCGAGCTTCTCTTCCAGGTTCATGCTGCAACCGGGCGACTGCTCGCCATCGCGGAGCGTAGTATCGAAGATAATGACCCGCCTTTGGTGAGGTTTGGTGCTCATGGCGCTAATGGATGCAGGAGTGAGAATGCTGGGGGCAGGAGTCGGAATGTCGTAGGCAGCGGCCGAAGTAGCCCCTGCTCCCTGCATCCCGCTCCCTTAAACAAAAAAACCCTGAAGCCGTCGCGGGCCTCAGGGTTCTGCAATTCTGGTCAACGAATGTCCGCACGAACCCTAAGAACCGCCGCGGCGGTCGCCAAGTAAAAGTAGGCCGAGCAATAGGTTCTGCGAAGACATGACAAATCCGGGCTGTTTTAGCGGCGGAAAACCCGACCACTTGTACAAATCTAGCCGACACGGCGCGGCCGGTCAAGGTTCGGCCCCGAGTACTTGGAACGCTTCTACGCGTTCCCCCGGCACCCAGGAAAATCGAAATTGGTGGGCGTGGCAGTAAAAGCTAGAATCGGGCCCAACCATGGTCGGCGAACACCTTGATCTTACCGATGCCCCGCTCGACGACGATCGTCGTCGGACGTCCGCCCAGGCCCAACGCCGCTTCGTCGGTATCCATTTTGTCTGTTGCGACGTCTACTCCCGGGTATACGTCAACCGCGAGGAGACGGCGTACGAAGGCAACTGCCCGAAGTGCGCCAAGCGGGTGCGGTTGCGAATCGGCCCCGGCGGCACCGATTCCCGCTTTTTCACGGCCGGATGACCCGCTGGCAACGCTGGCGAATGGCATGCTGGCTACTCTTGTTGACATCCGGCGCTTTCACTAGCATTCGCATCCTTGTGTGGCGCTGGATTCGGCCTGGCGGCCGACGCCAATTTGCGTTCCTTGCTCTACTTGCTCGCTTGATGCTTCTCGACTTTGAAGTTCAGCGCTCAACGCGCCGGTGCGCGGCGACCGATCGGCCGCTCGAGCCGGGCGATGAATGTTTTTCGGTGCTGGAGGTGCAGGGAGCGGAGGTGATCCGCAAGGACTTTTGCCGGGAAGCCTGGAGCGGGCCGCCCGATGGCGCATTCGGCTGGTGGAAGTCGCGCGTTCCCGAGCCGGTGGCGAAAAAGATCAAGCTCGCGCCGAATGACGTGCTGCTGGAGCTGTTCGATCAGCTGGCCGAGCAGCCGCAGCAGGAGGATATGCGCTATGTTCTCTCGCTGTTGCTCGTGCGGCGCCGCGTCTTCCGGTTAGAAACTTCGCTCGAAACGTTGAACGGAACAACGGAACAAAGCGTACATGAATCGACGGGCAAAACCATGTGCGTGTATTGCCCGAAGCGAGACGCTAGCTACCAGGTGGCCGCGGCGCTTCCCAGCCATAGCCGCATCGACGAGATCCAACACCAACTGAGCGAACTGTTGATTGCCGGCGCGGACTAACGAACAGAACGGAAGAGGGATACGTGCAGAAGCAACCAGCCCTACGATCGGTGTGGAAGTTGCTGCCGGTGTGGAAGTTGCTGATAGTCGCGTGCGCCGTGAGCGCATCGGGCGCCACGTGCCAGCGGCCCTTGACGATGAATCCGTTTGCCGCACCAGGGCCCGCCGCGCCGCACGTGCTGATGGAGAACGCCACGCGCGAGCAAATCGTGGCGGCCGTCAATCAAAACAGCGCGAGAATCCAGTCCCTATCGGTCACCGGCGCGGCGATCACGGTTCAGGACATGCTCGGCCTGCCGATCCTCAGCGGCAACATCGCGGCCGAGCGGCCGGGCCGGTTCCGGCTTACGGCGGGCACCACCTTCGGCCAGGAGCTTGACCTCGGCAGCAACGACGAGCTGTTCTGGTTGTGGGTGAAACGCAACCAGCCGCCGGCAGTGTACTTCTGCCGGCACGATCGATTCGCCAACAGCGCCATCCGCCAGGTGATGCCGATCGAGCCGAGTTGGCTGCTGGCCGCGTTGGGCATCGTGGATCTCGACCCGGCGCTGGTGTTCGACGGTCCGCTCCCTTCGGCGCGCGGGGCCGGCACGGTCGAGCTGCGTTCGTGGCTGCCATCTGCCGGTGGCAATCTCCAACGGATTACAGTGATCGATGCCCGCCGCGCGTGGGTGATCGAGCAGCACGTTTACGACCAGGCAGGCACCACGCTTTTGGCGAGCGCCGTTGCCGAGTCGCATCGATACTACCCGGTCGAGCAGGTGTCACTGCCGGAGGTCGTTGCGATTCGCCTCCCCACCGCCGGCATCGCAATGAAGATCAATCTGGGCGGCGTTCAGATCAACCAACTGCCGGCCGACCGTGGACAACTTTGGACGCTTCCCACGTTCGAAGGCTATCCGCAATACGACCTCGGCGGCGCCGTGCCCGGCACTCCGTTGCCCGGAATGCCCACGGCGCAAGGGGCGCCAGGCGGCGTGGCGCCTGCTTCCTACCCGGCGTATCCCACGACGCCGTATCCGGTCACCCCGGCCTACAGTCTCTCTGCGCCGGCCGCATCTAGCTCGACGAACGCGAATGTCGGTCCGCTGCCGCAATACGGGCAGCGCAATGCGGAACCTTCGCCCGAACAGCGCTAACTGCCGCTGAGTCCCGCAAAAGCGGGCCAATTGCCAGTGCGCCGCCGGCCGCATATCATGCCGCTGTTGGACGGATCGTAACCGCCCGCCTACGCAACCAGCGAGCGTCGAGGGTCAACGGATGAAAACCAAGGGTGAAGCATTTGCCGGCCTGTCGGTGGCGCTGGTGACGCCGTTTAAGCGCGGCCAGGTCGACTACGACATCTTTCGCGAGCAGATCGAGTTCCAGATCGCCACAGGCACGAACTGTCTGGTTCCGGTGGGCACGACCGGCGAGTCGCCCACGCTCAGCCACGAGGAGCAGGACCGCGTTATCGAGTTCGTGGTGCAGACGGTCGCCGGGCGGGCGAAGGTCATGCCGGGCACCGGCTCGAACAGCACGGCCGAAGCGCTGCGGCTGACAAAGCACGCCGAGAAAGTCGGCGCCGACGCGGCCCTGCAAATCGCCCCCTATTACAACAAGCCCACGCAGCAAGGTTTCTACGAACATTTCAAGCGGCTGGCCGAAGAAACGGGCCTGCCGCTGTGCATCTACAACATCCCCGGCCGCACGGCCAAGAACGTCGAGCCGGAAACGATCATCCGGCTGGCGGAGTTGGAGAATATCACGATGGTCAAGGAGGCGACCGGCTCGCTCGACCAGGCTTCGCAGATCATCACCTCGACGAACCTTACGGTGCTCAGCGGCGACGACAGTCTGACGCTGCCCTTAATGGCGATTGGCGGCCGCGGCGTGATTTCGGTCGTCGGCAATATCGTGCCCAAGGACATGCTCGCGCTCGTGGCCGCCATGAATCAAGGCGACCTTGGCGAAGCCCAGCGTTGGCACCGCAAGCTGTTTCCGCTTTGCCGCGACATGCTGGGTTTGGCCACCAACCCGATCCCGATCAAGGCCGCGATGAATATGCTCGGCCGCGACCCGGGCGAGCTCCGCCTGCCGATGACGCCGCTCGAGGATGCCGGCATGACGCGGCTGAAGAAGACGCTGGCAGATTATGGATTGCTGTAAGAGCCGCCAGCAGCGCGGCGCGCCCGTTATCTCCCGGCCTGGCTCGCCGGTCCTTGAAGATGCCGCGTCTCTTGATCCTTAGCGAATTCCCCACGCTGCTCGGCGGCGAGCGGTCGATGCTGGCGACGCTGCCGGCCGTGGCGGCGGCCGGCTTCGAGATCCATGTCGCCGGGCCGCCGCAGGGGCCACTGGCCGACGCGCTGCGCGAGCGCGGCGTTGCGCACGTCGCCTGGCGGACTTGCGACGAGCAAGGAGTACGGCTGCCGCTGGACCGATTGCGGGCCGAACTGGCGGCCGGCATTCGGGCCGTGCGCCCGGACCTTCTCCATGCCAACAGCCTGTCGACGGCGCGCATCGCCGGTCCCGTAGCGACGGATTGCCAAGTGCGAAGCCTGGGCCATTTGCGCGATATCATCAAACTCGCACCGCAACAGGTCGCCGACCTGAATATGCATCGCCGGTTCTTGGCTGTCTCGCGGGCGACGCGCGATTTCCACGTCGGGCAGGGGATCGACGCCGACCGCTGTGTCGTCGTGTACAACGGCGTCGATCTCGACGAGTTTCAGCCGCGGCCGCCCTCCGGCTCTTTGCAGCAAGTGCTCAAATTGCCGACTTCCGCGCGGCTGGTCGCCTCGATCGGCCAGCTCGGGCTGCGAAAGGGGGCCGACGTCGCGCTTTCGGCCGCGCTACAGATCGCGCCGGACGTGCCCGACGTTCATTGGCTGATCGTGGGCGAACGAACCTCGAACAAGGATGAGTCGCGCGACTTCGAGGACCTGCTCCATTCGCTTGCCGAGGAGCCTCTGCTCGCGGGGCGCGTCCATTTCCTTGGCAGCCGTGGCGACGTGCCGCGGCTGCTCAACGAGTGTGTGCTTTTGGTGCATGCCGCCCGGCAGGAGCCGCTGGGCCGTGTGTTGTTGGAGGCGGCCGCCAGTGGCCTGGCGATCGTCGCCACCGACGTCGGCGGCACGCACGAGATCTTTCCCGCGGAATCCGACGGCGCGATCATGGTGCCCCCGGATAATCGCTCCGCAATGGCCGATGTCATGCTATCCCTGCTGCGAAACGACCAGCGGCGACAATCGCTAGGCGCCGCCGGACGGCGGCGCGTGGAAGAAGCGTTTGATATCCGCCAGGCGGCCGCGAAATTGATCGAGTACTATCAGGCCGTGTTGACCTGAGCGCCGACGTTGTTTGGCCGGGCGATTGTCACCACGCCGTTCGCGATCGGGCCCGATTCGTGCAACCATCGAGCGAGCGTGTGAGCTTGTGTTTCGTCGGCGGTGAAGGCAAACACGGTTGGTCCCCAGGAGGACTGGCCGACGCCCGGCACGCCGTAGTCGCGGATCGAAGCCGCGAGTCGAGCGCTTTCCCAGCTGGCGAAGGGGCCGCCTTGGACATCGGCGAAACATTCGCCGGCCAGACGTCCGAAACGGTACACGGCATCGCCAAAGGCGCGGCAATCCGGTCGCTCGGCGGCCGGCAGCATATCGCCTTCGGTAATTTGCCACAGCTTACGCGTGACTTCCGGCGGCACCGGCGGCAGACGGGCAAACGCGTCGGCTTCGTAATCCCCCGCCAGCCCCTTCGCATCGCCCGGCCGAACGAGCACGATGCGCCAATCATCGGGTAGGGCGATTCGCCGGGCCAGTTTGCCGAGCGGCCGGCCCGGTTCCTTTCCCACATCGACGATCAGCCCGCCGTGCTCGAAGCCGTACGTTCCGACGGCCGATCGCCCACCGCGGCCGACGCTCAACGCCAGCTCTTCCACGACCAAATCTGACAGATTGAAAAATCGCCGCAGCCCGGCGGCGACGGCCAGGCCGAGCTGCGTGCCGACGCCCAATCCCACGTGATCGGGCGGCGAAACGACGTCGATTTCGCAGGCTGGAAGCGAGGAAAGCTGCCAATGTTGAAGGGCAGAGCGTGCGAATTGCTCGACGCGACTGGCAAGCGCTCCGCGCGCGGCGAATCGAGCGGCTGGCCGGATCATGACCTCAACCGCCGGCGGATCGATCATCGCGCCCACGCCGCCGAACTGCGCCCGGTCGGGCTGTCCGAAACTGAACATGCCGAAGTGCAGCCGGCACGGCGCTCGGACATGGATGCTGCGCGTCATCGGCCCGTCGTCTCCGTGCCACTCGCCTGGCGTTGTGCAAGCGCCGCGTTCACGTACTGTTGCAGGAACTGAAACGCGCGGTGCTCTTGCGGGCCGCCCGTTTTGTCCACCAGCACGACCAGCCGCGCGAATTCGCTGCGAATAAATTCCGCCTCCAACAAGCCAATTCGCGTGGCCAGGATCGCCGCTTCGACTACGGCATGCTTGGCCCGATTGAAACCGAAGAAATCGCGAATGCGGCCCCGGTCGACCACGCGGGCGACGATGCGAGTGCGGTCGTCGCGGTCGTCGAGCGAATCGACGCGAAACGCATACCACCGGCAGGCTTCGGCCAGGATCACTCCTTCCACCGCGTGGGCCGGCACGAGTTGCGGACTCGGCTCGATCTGACCGACGGCGGCCCGCGCCAGTAGCTCCACATCATCCGTGACGTGCAGCACGCCCTGCCCGGTGCGCTTGAGATTGGCAAACGTAGCCGACGTGCGAAACGGCCGCAGCAAGAGCCGGTTGAAATCGGCGTCCACGATCGGCCCCATCGGGGCGATGTGCGGCGAGCCGTCGGCATCGAGCGTCGTGACGATGCCTTCCAGCAGCGTGCCGTCGGGCAGCGCCGGGCCGACTTGCGATGGTTCGAGCGACATCGGGCACCGTGGAGTCAAAATGTAACCGGCCCGAGCGGCAACGGGCGACGAGTGGCAGCCGTGTTGCGCAGCTCGCCGTGGGTCGAATCGCCGAAGGGCTCCACGCTCGGCAAGCCGGCGAACTGCAAAAAATTCGCCAGCAGTCCGTAGCCGCGCTCTGTGAGAATCGACTCCGGATGAAACTGCACGCCGTACACGGGCCAGCGAACGTGCTGAAGCGCCATCACGATCCCGTCCTCCGACCGCGCCGTTGGCCGCAGATCGATTGGGATTGAATGTGGATCGACGACGAGCGAATGATAGCGCCCGACGCGCAGCGGCGACGGCAGGCCGGCAAATAGGCCGCTACCCTCGTGACAAATCTCAGACGCCTGGCCATGGATCGGCATGTCGGCGCGGATGACGCGGCCGCCCAGCGCCTCGGCAATCACCTGATGCCCCAGGCAAACGCCGAGCATCGGCACTTCGGCGTGCAACCGGCGCACGATTTCCAGCGACGCCCCGGCCTCGCGCGGCGTGCAAGGGCCGGGCGACAGGACGACTGCTTCCGGTCGCAGTGCCCGAACGGCGGCCGCATCGATTGCGTCGTTGCGCACGACCATCGTCCGCTGCCCGAGGCGCTCGAAATGCCGGGCCAGGTTGTGGACGAAACTGTCGTAGTTGTCGATCAAAAGAATCATCGAACTCGCTGCTTGCGGCTTAGCGTTTCACGCCAAGGCCCGAAGCAATCCCGCCGCCTTGTGCCACGTTTCCTCGTACTCATCCGCCGGATTCGATTGGGCCACGATTCCGCCGCCCACGGGCAATTGCCACCAGCCGCCCGCCGCCGTAATCGTCCTTATGAGAATACTCGTGTCCATCTGCCCGTCTACTCCGAGATATCCGAGCGTGCCGCAGTAAGCGCCGCGCACGGTCGGCTCCAGCTCGGCAATGATCTCCATCGCGCGAATTTTGGGCGCGCCCGTAACCGAGCCGCCGGGGAACGAGGCGCAAAGCACATCAATGGGCGTCGCGCCGTCGTGGAGCGTTCCTTCCACGACCGATACCAGGTGCTGTACATATTGGTACGTCTCCAGCCCGCACAACTGCGATACGCAGACGCTATCCGGCCGGCAGGTGCGCGAGAGGTCGTTGCGCAACAGATCGACGATCATAACGTTTTCCGCCCGGTCCTTATCGCTCCCCCGCAGCTCGTCGCCGGCGAACAGATCGGCCTCGGGGCGCAGCGACCGGCCGCGGGTCCCCTTGATCGGGCGGGTTTCGACGCGCCCGCCGTCAACGCGCATGAACCGCTCCGGCGACGCGCTGGCGATCTGCCAGTCGCCGCCATCGAGATAGCCGGCGAACGGCGCCGGGTTGCGCTCGCGGAGCCGGCAGTACAAATCGATCGGCGTGCCGCGGGCAGGGTGCAGCAGCCGCTGCGAAAGGTTTACTTGAAACACGTCGCCGGCGTAGATGTATTCGATCGCCCGGCGAACGGCGCCGCGATACGCGTCGGCGGAAAAGTTGCTTGTCAGCTCCGCGTGGCCCGCGACGGGGTATTGTGGTGCGAGCGCGCTCGCGGGCAATCGCCGCGCTTCCGACGCGCCGTTCAGCCCGTCGGGCGGCGCATGCCGGCTCAATCGCTCGCGGAACTGGGCCAGCCGAGCCGCGGCCCGTTCGCGGCGTGCCGGTGCGGTCGGCTCCGGGAATCCCTGCGAAATGAGCCAGGCCGCGTTCCGCTCGTGATCGAACGCGACGACGACGTCGTACAAGCCGACGGCCATGGCCGGCAGCTGAAACTCGTCGACGGCCGCCGCCGGCACCGCTTCGAGGCTGCGTGCCAATTCGTAGCCGAACATCCCGGCCCAGCCACCCTGGAACGGCGGCAGCTTCGATTTCGGATTTTGGATTTCGGATTGCGGATTTGGATACGTTGTGCTCAATCCGCAATCCGCAATCCGCAATCCGAGATCGTCGACCCTTTTCGCCAGCCATGTTAGCCCGGCGGTGCCGTCGGCCGGCGCCTGGAGCCACTCGACCGGGTCGGCCGCGACGAACGAATACCGGCCCAGTTGCGGACGGCGCATCGCGCTGTCGAAAAACACGACGTGCGGCAAGCTCGCCAACCGGCGAAATACATCCACCGGCTCGAGCGCCGGCTCAAGCCGTTGGACCAGCGGCAGTGTGTCGTTCGTGTCGGCGTTTGAGCTCATGGCGCCTCCCGGTCGTCTGGACGGGCGCGCAAGTAATGTCGCTCTTCGGGACGGGTAAGAAATCCCCAGTCGAGCGGTTCATCCTGCTGATATTGCTTGCCTAGTGTCATCGCCGTGGCGGCCTTGCACATTTCGTAGCCCAGGTAAAAAGCGTGTGCCGCGTCGAGGTTCTTTGGCAGCGAGCCGTGGGGTCCGCTTTGCCGCAGCCGCTCGAACAACGCAAACGGATCGGCGTCGTGCAGGTGCAGCGAGCGGCTCACGATGTGTACTTCACCGCCGGCGACGAAGACGCGGTAGTTGGCGTCCCTGATTTCGCTTGCCAGCCGCTGCAGCTCTTCGGCGGAGAGCTCCGTGACGGCGGCGTCGCGCAGCAGCACCAGCCGCGGCTCCAGGTGCTTCGGCAGCACGCGGCGGCGCAAAGAATGGTATACGAGCCGGCGGGCCAGGTCACATTCGCGCACGCTGCGGCAGGCCCAGTTGATCACCTGCGTCGTGAGCACGCTGCGAATGCCCAGCTCTTCGCAAAAGCCGAGCAGCACGACGTTGACGGCGGCCGAATCGGCGTCGGTCAGCTCGGTGAGGTTGCCGATACCCATCATCATTTCAGCGTCGGGGTACCGCTCGCGGACTTGCAGATAGCGGCCCAGGCTACCGGCAAAGCCGAAGCCGATCGGCTCCAACACCGGGTCGATCCGCAGCCGCACGCCGGCGGCGGCGAGCTCGTCGACCGTGTCGTCGAGCCCGGCGAGCGTGCGCGGATCGTCCGGCACGGCGACGACTTCGCAGCCCCAATCGCGGGCCGCGGTGCGGTTCGAGCAGTTTACCGAAAGGACCAGCTCGGCACCCGCGCGGATGGCCGGTTCGATTTCCCGCGGGTCGAGGCTGTCGATCGAAACGCGGTGTCCGTCTTCGCGCAAGGCTTGTACCGTCTCGGCGACGCCGAGCCACGGCCCTTCCGGTTCGCAGCCGACGTCGATCACGTCGGCGCCATCGGCCGCCAATTTTGCGGCTTCCTCTCGAATTTGAGCCAGCGTCAGCCGTGGGCAGTGGTTGATTTCGGCAATGATTTCAATGTCGTAGGCGCCGTAGTCGGGCGGCAGGGCCGCGTGGCCGAAAAAGCGGGGCAGTTGCCGTAGATCGCGAGGCCCGCGTTCCACCGGCAGGCCGGCGGCCTGCTCCACTGGACTAAGATCGCCAGTGCAATACCCCGGCAGCAGCAATCGCGTCGCATCCGGCGCCACGTTAATCCGCCGGGCGAGCCACTCGGTCGTCATGAGAGCCGCCACCGTGATTGGCATTACGTCGATCGTGAATGCAAACCCCGCCTCGCGCGCCAGCGGCTCGACGATCTGGCGCAACGAGTGCTCCGCCAGCCGACCCGTAACGAATTGAATGTGTTCGCGAGGCATGGTGGTGGGTGAGTAAGTGAGTAGGTGAGTAAGTGAGTAGGTGAGTAAGTGAGTAGGTGAGTAGGTGAGTAGGTGAGTAGGTGAGTAGGTGAGTAGGTGAGTAGGTGAGTAGGGCATGACGATCCACCGCCTACTCACTTACTCACAAAGGCTGCCAGCCTTCTCTAGGCGCGGCCGCCGTTGATGGGAATGATTTGGCCGTTGACAAACTCGGCTGCGGGCGAGGCGAGGAAGCGGGCTACTTGGGCGACGTCCTCCGGCGTGCCCCAACGGCCCGTCAGCGATTCGCGGGCCGCGCGATCCTGCCACTCTGCCGACACCTGCTCGCCCCATTCGGTGCGAATCCATCCCGGCGCGAGGCAATTCACGCGAACCTCGGGGGCGAGCGATTTGGCCAGGCTCCGCGTGGCCGCCATGACGGCCCCTTTTGTGGCCGCGAACAACTCGCCGCTCTCGCCCGCCATTCCGGTCTCCGCCTGGTCCCAGCCCATGTTGATGATCACGCCGCGTCCGCGGCGGCGCATCTGCTCGCCAACCGCCCGACATAACCGCAGCGTGGCTACGACATCCACGTGCCACAGCGCAAACAGTTTCTCCTCGAAGGACCAATTGGCCGCGTCGCCTGTCAGCACGTCGGCCCCCGCGTTGTTGATCCACACGTCGATATTGCGCCAGCCCCAGGCGGCCGTTGCGAAGCGGTCCTGCTCGGCCGGGTCGTTCAGATCGGCCAGCACGACAGTCGACTGCCGGCCGAGCGAGCGAACCGTTTCGGCGACGTCCTCGGCTCCCGCTTTATTCTGGCGTGCGTGGATCAGCACGTCGGCGCCGGCGCGGGCCAGTTCCAGCGCGATCGCCCGGCCGATGCCGCTCGAGCTGCCGGTGACCACGGCCGTTTGGCCGGTCAGCGTTGATTGATTCTCAACCGACATAGGTTGGAGCACACACAGTGAAAATGGAATCAGGACGTCGACCACTATCCTAGCACTGGTGCAAGGCGGCTGTCATTCGGCTTGTCCGGCGAACGGCAAGCCCCTAGTATTCGAGGCGACCACGCAGAAGCACGCTATCCGCGGCCGAGCTATCCATGTCTACAGAAGCATCCCACGAGGGTTCCAAGGGGCCGATGTCTCGGCAAGGAGCGCGACATCGCTGGTTTCCGCTGCTGGTGCTGGCGGCTGCGGCGGCGTGGTGGTTGTGGAGAGCCACGCACGCACAGTATCACACGTTTTTTCACGTGGTGGTGCTGTTCGTTGCGGCTGTGAGTGTAACCGCCTGGTACTTGCTCTGTGGCGGTGCGAGCAGGCGCGCCCGGTTGTCGCTTGTCGGCGGACTGTGGTTAGGCTTCGCCGTGCTATTGGTGCTGTTCCGCCCGATCTACAACGGCGACATGGGTGTCTTCGGCTGGCGAGCGAGGTTTGCTCCGCAAGCCGATGAGACGCTGCAGCCGCTGGAATCAGCCGGCGACGCGTCCGATTGGCAGACGACGCCGCACGACTACCCGCGGTTCCTGGGCAACGGCTACTGGGCCGAGGTCCACGGAGTGGAGTTGGAGACGGACTGGAAAGCGCATCCGCCGCAAGAAGTATGGCGACGGGAAATCGGCGCCGGCTGGTCGGCGTTCGCGGTTGTCGGCAACTATGCGGTGACGCAGGAGCAGCGCGGCCGGCGCGAGCTGGTGAGCTGCTACCGCGTCGACACAGGCGAGCCCGTTTGGACGCATGCCGACAGTACGCGGTTCGACCCGAACGACATCGCCGGCAGCCTCGGCGGCGTCGGCCCGCGGGCCACCCCCACAATCATCGGCGAGCGGATCTTCACTCAAGGCGGTACCGGCATCGTCAACTGCCTTGACGCACGCACGGGACGGGTCCTCTGGTCCCACGATACGGCCGAGGAATTCGATGCGCCCGTCGCCACGTGGGGCAAGGCCGGATCGCCGCTGGTGGTCGACGACATGGTGGTCATTAGCGTCGGCGGGCGGCTGCCTAGCGAAGGTCGCCCCGACGGTTATGATTCATCTCTCGTCGCCTTCGACGTCGACACCGGCGAAATTCGCTGGACCGCCGGAATTCGGAAGGCCAGCTATGCCTCGCCCATCGTGACGGAGTTGGCCGGCGAGCGGCAAATCGTAGTCATCAATGAAGCCTGGGTAATCGCCCATCGGCCCAGCGACGGCGAAATCCTCTGGGAACATCCC
>CAZHIV010000528.1:0-9771 GCA_964532675.1 uncultured Planctomycetaceae bacterium | reverse complement strand
ACAGGGATGATCACCGGCCCCGCGTGGATGGGATTCCCACTCCGCGCGGGGCCGGTTTCGCACTCGGCCGCCGTTTGTGCCGTTTCTGCCGGTCGTTCGCCGCCCGCAAAGCGCCTTTTGTTTGCTGGCGGTACTTGGCCTGCTTATACTGAAAAATGAGGGGAAACTCCGCCCCGCTCATCCTCCGACCGGCCGCTCCATGCATTCACCGACCCTTCCACTGTCCCGTAGATTCCCGCGCCCCAGCTTGCCCGCGCGCTGCCTCGCCCTGGCGGCAGTCGCGGCAGTCGCGGCAATCAGCGGTTTCATCCCCGCGGCGCTGGCACAGCAAGTCGGCCCGTCCGCTGCCCGGCTGCTCGCCCCCGGCGTGCTGACGACGATCCCGCCGGACTTTGCTCCCGAAGAGACGGTCAGCACTCACGACGTCGTGGAGATCCGCGCGAACCCCGCCCTCCAGTGGAACCCCGATTTTCTCGCCCTCAGCAACACGCTCTACGGCATGGCGGACGATGTGAAGTTCCGCCGCGACATCTGGTGCCTTGAGTTCTCGTTCAAGCCGCTGCGGATGATCGAGGTCGACGTCCCGCTCGCCGCCGGCGGTACCCAGCGGAAGCTCGTCTGGTACTTCGTCTATCGGGTGCGCAACACGGGCCACCTCCTCAAACCGGTCGCGTCCGACGACGGAGTCTACACCGCCGAGCTCGTCGAGGACGGGCCGATCCGCTTCCTGCCGCAGTTCGTGCTCGAGTCGCAAGACCGCCTCGCCTCCGGCGAGCCCACCTCCATCGCCTACCTCGACCGCGTGATTCCCGCCGCCGTCGCCGCCATTGCCGAGCGCGAGGGCCAGACGCTGCGCAACAGCGTCGAGATGGCCGAGCAGCCGATCCCCGCCAGCGGCGAGCGCGCGGGTCGCGGCGTGTGGGGCGTCGCCACCTGGACCGACGTCGATCCGCGTATCGACTTCTTCTCCGTCTACGCCGGCGGTCTCACCAACGCCTATCGCTGGGAGGACATGCCGGGCGCGTTCCGCCCAGGCGACGCCCCCGGCAAAGGCCGGGCCTTCGCCCGCAAGACGCTGCAGCTCAACTTCTGGCGACCCGGCGACGAGCTCTTGCAGGGCGAGCGCGAGCTGCGCTACGGCGTCCCGCTCGGCATGGCCGATCTCTACGGCGTCCGCCCCGGCCTTGCCTACCGCTGGATCTACCGCTAGGATAGACAGGCTACGCGTCAAATTTCCCCTCCCTTGCAGGGAGGGGCCAGGGGAGGGTGATTTATGACCCCCCTTCGCCAACGCCGCTTCCGCTTGCGTCTTCGCATCAACCCAAACAACTCCCACCATGGCACACAAAAAAGGTCAAGGCTCCAGCCGCAACGGCCGCGATTCCAACGGCCAGCGCCGCGGCGTCAAACGATACGGCGGCCAGCAAGTCGTCGCCGGCAACATCCTGGTGCGCCAGCTCGGCACCAAGTTCCACGCCGGCAAAGGCGTCGGCCAGGGCAAGGATTACACGCTCTTCGCCCTGGTGGACGGCGAAGTAAAGTTCGACCGCGAAGGCCGCCGAGTCAACGTCCTCCCCTCCGCCAATTAAGCACGCATCGATATGTCGGCAGCCCCCGGCTTTGCCGGGGGTTCGCTCGCGACGAAAGCCACCCAGGGATGCCGCCAGGCATCCCTGTTTTTTTATACTTCCCCTCCCTTGTAGGGAGGGGCCAGGGGAGGGTTCTTCCCTTCCGGCTCTTGACTCTAAGCTCTAAGCTCTTGACTCTTCCGCCCATGTTCGTCGATCGCGTGACAATCGATGTCGAAGCCGGCCGTGGCGGCGACGGCTGCATGAGCTTCCGCCGCGAGAAGTACGTCCCCCGCGGCGGGCCCGACGGCGGCGACGGCGGCGACGGCGGCAGCATCATCCTGGTGGCCGAGCCCGGCGTCGACAGCCTCGCCGCCCTCGCCCATCGCAAACGCTGGCGCGCCGAGCGCGGCGAGCACGGCCGCGGCTCCAACTGCCACGGCCGCAGCGCCGAAGACCTCCTCCTCCGCGTCCCACCCGGCACCGTCGTCCGCGACGCGGTTCACGGCCACGTCCTCAAAGACCTGGCCGCGGCGGGCGAGAGCGTCGTCGCCGCCCGCGGCGGACGCGGCGGCAAGGGAAACACCCGCTTCAAAAGCGCCACCAACCAGGCCCCCCGCGAGCACACCCCCGGCGGCGAAGCCGAGTCGCGCCGCATCACGCTCGAGCTGAAGCTGATCGCCGACGTCGGCCTGGTGGGCAAACCCAACGCCGGCAAGAGCACGCTCCTCTCCCGCGTCTCCCGCGCCCGCCCGCTGGTCGCCGACTACCCCTTCACCACCAAAACGCCCCACCTCGGCATCGTCCAGCTCGACCTCGACCGCTCCCTCGTCATGGCCGACATCCCCGGCCTGATCGAAGGCGCCAGCGCCGGCGCCGGCCTCGGCCACGAGTTCCTCAGACACATCGAACGCACCCGCGTCCTGATCCACCTCGTCGAACCCGAACCAACCGATGGCACCGACCCCGTCGAGAATTACCAAGCCATCCGCCACGAACTAGAATCCTACGGCCACGACCTGGCCGCCCGCCCCGAAATCCTCGCCCTCAGCAAAGCCGAACTGCCAACCGCCGAAGAAGCCCGCACCCAATTAGCACAAGCAACCGGCCGCGAAGTGCTGATGTTCTCTTCCGTAACCGGCCAGGGCTTAGATGAGTTGCTTCGACGAAGCCACGCGCTGTTGCGCCCGTCCGACTAACTCCGCCTTCCACCCTCCCCCTTCCGCCTTGCTCTACGCCCTCCCCATCCCTCTCCCTCCTAGGGAGAGGCTAGGTGAGGGTTCACAATAATTCCTCGCCCCTCGATGGGGAGAGGTTAGGTGAGGGGTGATCGTCAGGCCTTCTATATGAATGCGAGCAATGTGTGATAGACAGTGATTCGGCCGTAATTCCGCGACCGAATGTGTTCTGTCGTAAAAGTGTGGAGCAATTGTGGGCAAATAGTTGTTGCTGTCCAGGTGCCGTCTTTTGTCAACCGATGCGTCTGCGCGTTAACAAACTTACTAACCTTCGTCGCCCAAGAATTACAGTCGTCAGATTGTACATACCCAAGCATCCCACCAATGTGTTGGTCGGCGGCGTACGATCCATCAATAAATCTGCCGAGGCCATCAACGCCGAAATACTTACCGGCGCTGTTCCTTTTGCCGAGTCGCTTCGCTTCAAAGCAAAATCGTAATCGAGGTCGCGTAAGTCGCGAGGCCAATTTGACGTCGACTCGGCGCCGCCGTTTTCCTTTTCGTTTGGGATCATGCACGGGTGGATCGTCATGTATTTCGAAGTCGTCTACCCAATCTTCGGATTGAGGATCGTCTAAAACGTTCTCGATAGCTTCGCATAATGCACCGGAAATCGCCGGCTCGTTGGACTTTGCAAAACCATTTGGAGTCAGCCGCGCATAGCCCATGTACAACAACAGATGGACATTTCGAATGAAAGCCGCGCGATAGAGTGCCGCATTTTGCGAACGCTTCGGAGTATTGGTGCGCTTCAAACCGGTTCCCCCTGTGCGCAAAGCGTCTCAGCAATAATCTCGTTCGCGTCGATCATTGCCTGACTCTCCGTCCAATGGAACCGCTGCATAGGCTTAAAGAGAAACGTCTTTGTTCCGTTGTACATCTTTAAATCGCGATCAAAATAAACCCACTGTGCCGCTTCTTGTCGAAGGCTGTCGCGGGTTTTTGCTAACTGTTTTGCAACGACATCATCGGCTGCAGCGACGGAAATGGCTGCAGCAGTCCGTAACTTTTTCACGACGTCAATCTGAATCATGCCCGATAGGTCGTCATAAACAACGTCAATGTTGTGTTGTTTGTGGGCGATTTCCCCAATGTAGGCATCCAATTCCTTCTTTAAACGGCGCGCATATACTTTCATGACTTTCCGTCCGGGATGCCGAATAGCCGGTGCGCCAAGTTTGCCATCGTTAAGCTCCAAACGAACGTGCACCAAATCATTTACTAGAGCTCGCTCTCGTTCATCTAATTGCAAACAGTCAAAAACCATCCCGTTCAGTTCGGTCAGCATGACATCCAGATCATCGTGGGGCTCATCTGGAAATAGAGGTGCCGATTTCGGCCGTTCCACACCAACTCTTCGTGGTGTCGTCTTAATCAGCCGATTATGGAGTTTCACCCAATTACTTAATTCGGCGCGACTTAGTTCGGCAAGCGGCATGGGCATTTGAAGTAGGGAAGCGAGAGTTGCACGATCACGCTTTACGCCAAATTCCGTCGATGTGAAGAATTGATGATAAAATGCGAAATCAGAACTCAGGTAAAGACTCAACGCCTTTAGAAAATCGCGATCGTCCGATTGACTGGTGATACCAATTTGGCGTGACGGCACCACTAAGTAGTCTTCGACGTAAATCGCGAAAATCCTTGCAGCGCTTACAATGACGTGTGGAGACCTACAAATACGAAGTTTGCCGACGCCAGAACGTTTACTAACGTAGTATCGATCGTTTGATTCCAATGCGCTGTCCGGCACGGTGAAAATGTGCCGCAATCGAGCGATGTTTTTTACATTAAGTACCTTCTTTCCAATCAGCTCGTCGAAGTATTCGGTTTCATAAGTCCCGTGCGCCATTGGCTGAGCGCTGAGATCGGGACCCTGATCAACTTCGATTACTTCGTCGTCTCGCAATTTGTCGACCGAAGGAAAGCGTTTGCCCAAACGAGACAAGAGGCGCGAATCGAAATGGGATCCCCAGGCCGCCATTTTCCACGGAGTTCCAAGCCCATTCGCGACTCGTGCGAGCGGTACGTCTTCGATTTCAGCATCGTTTATTACAATGCACCATGACTCTTGCCGTTCGCCTTGACTACTTGGGCGGATTGCTTCTTGATTCGCAATGAGCGGCGAATAAAAGCGAATGTGCTCGTCCGCGTCGATCTTGACAGCGCTATCACGCATAGAAAAAAATAACGCGGCCGAAGCAACGCGAAAGCGCCCCGGTGCCAACACTTCTGCCAAGTTGGAAAAGTTAGCGACTGTAGATACCTTATTGTCGCGAAAAAACTTCCGCCTGAAGCGAACTGCCTGTTTATCAAACAAGGTCATCGCAGGAAGAAATAATCCGACTTCACCCGTATCAGAGACATAATTTTCAACACGCCACGTAAATGCACGGGCTAGTTGGTAGCCACCGACCGGTTTGTCGTTTTCATTTTCCTGCATCCAATTCCACGCAGTTTTGTCTTCTTTCCGAAGTGTTTTAGGACTTAACTTCTTCCACGGCGGGTTACCGATGACCCAATTAAATCGTTTTCCTCGCAATCCCCTTGGAGGATCGTCGAAGAAGTCAGCGTGAAAGATGTTTTTATGTCTCAAGACCGGCAGCTTGATCCGTTTATCATTTTGAAGGTCGGGTGGATCGACGTAGTCCAAAAGCGTAAGAATCAAACTCAACTCAGTGACGCTGCACGCATCGGGGTCGCGGTCCAAACCGAATATGTGATCGACGAGCAAATTGCGAAGCTCGATTGGATGCACAGCTGAATGCTCATGCGGAGAAAATGTCTTTTCAATTAATCGGCGGTATGACTGCACTAAGAACGCGCCAGAGCCGCACGCCGGATCAAATACGGTGACGCCCTTGGAAAGAGGATTACGTTCCTCCATCTCCGATATCATAAGATTTACAATTGGAATTGGCGTGTAGTACGCTCCCTCCTCGCGCCCTTTGGATTTACCACTTGCATCCTGTTGATGCAAAAACTGTTCATAGACTATTGAGAGCGTTTCGATCGGGATGTAAGAAAAGTCGTACGCTTGAAAGTCAAGCGTTAATTGTCGATCGCCGGACGGCAACACGTCGTCCCCCTTAAAAACGCCAGCTACTAAACGTATGTGAGCCGCGCTTGGCGCGTTGGGACCATTCAAAACTACCGGAAAAATATTGCCGTTCAGCCAGTCGTCCAGGGCATGAACGACAATCTTGAATTTCGCCAGCGTAGCGTTTCGACCGAACACGTCACGTTCGCTAACTCCCCAACTTTCTAACATGCGATCGGAAAGAATATCTCGGTCGCGTAGATAACGCAGATAGACATATTTTCCGATTAGTGCATGTGAAGTTTCCCGGCTCAATCCTTCATCGTTTTGGAGAATCTTGTCCAGCCTGCTGAGGTTATCCAGTAGCTTCCGGTTAACACGACGCTCTGGCCGGATCTTCTTAGACCATTGCGCCCAGATTTTTCCGGAATCAATTTCGTCCCGATGAAATTCGCGAATCAAATCGGTGGCCTCATTGAAGGCCAATAGGTTTGACAGAATACCATTTCCGCTACGCGTGTATTCGAACCCAGAATAGAATTTGATGCCTTCCGGTGTGTGTACAATCAGGAATGGGACCGCATCTTGATTCCAAACCAGCCGGTGAATTTGATCCGCCTCCTCTTCCGTTTTCGCTTCGCATACATAAACCAGCGGGATCTGCGCTGAGTCTTTATCGTGTAGATTCTCGCGCAGGACATACGCGCCGTACACAGAACACGACGGCCCATGATGACCTTTCGATTTCGCCGCGGTCCTAAGAATATGCCCGATATGCGGTGCAGTGGCGAAGGGTCGAGTGCCCTTACGCAAGAAGTACGGGGAATCCCCGAAGCCCAGTTCCTGGACTAGGTCCTTTATGAGCATCTTTGGAAGACTAACATCGAGTCGACTGGCAAAATGATAGCATACATCGAGCCTGAATGACCGTCGAGTCGACATTCCGAAGCGGGAGCGGACATTCCATCGTAGCCGCATACAGTTTCTCCCCCAAAAGGCATCTTCCAACAACTCGTCGACCTCAATCTCGACGTCACCTCGCATCGACCCCCGGAGATTCCTTCACGCTCCCAGGCATCCCGCCACCCCCAGACCCTCATCACCGAAGATTGCAGCCGCCCACTGCCTTAAATTGCTAGGTCCTTTTGAATTGCGCGTTCCGCGGCGCGCCCTTCGACGGTAGAATATGAATATGAGCGAAGCAGCGATTCGACTTCATATTGAGCCGTTGGAGGAAGGTGGCTTTGTGGGCACCAGTCCTGATGTGCCGGGGTTAGTGGTAGAGGGTCGTAGCCTCGTTGAAGTTGCTGAGCTTGCTCAGCACCTGACTAGGACGATTGTCGAAACCTATTTGGATCATGGCGATCCGCTTCCTTCTTCACTGGCCGCACTCGATATGGCGGTGCCAATCGACTTGAAAATTCCCGTGGGTATCCGCTGATGGGCCGCTTGAGCGGGTTTAAGTACAAGGAGGTCGCCCGCAAGTTGCGTTCGTTCCGCTACGCCTACTATCGCCAGGGGAAGGGATCGCACGAAGTTTGGCGACATGCCGACACTGGCTTGGTGATTCTCGTCCCGCACCATACGCGCGACATGCCCGAAGGGACATTGCGAGCCATACTGAAAGAGGCCGGGATCGACGTGGACGAGTTTCTCCGCGCCTGATCGGCGGCCAGTTGACATTGGTCGTGAGTTGCGTAATGTGGGGCAGTGTAACCAATCTCTGCCTGCGTCTTTTCGTAACAAGAAGAAACATCCGCGATCCAACGCTCTACGGAGCGACCGGCCGCCATGCCTTGCAGGGCGGCCATTTTTATGCGCCGGTGCTTGCGCGGTGGCCAAAAATCGAATCTGGAACTCCGTACACTATCGGGTATAAGAGAAGGGAGCCGTCAGCCGTCAGCTTTCAGCCGGAAAAGGTCGAGGGCGGAGGGCGGAGTGTCGAGGGCCAGAGACCCCTCACCTAACCTCTCCCCGCAGGGGCGAGGGTGCGCCCCCAATCCGGCGGTTCGCTCTTTGATAATCAGGCGTAAGGCACAGATCGTAAGTCGTTGGGACTGCGTTCTGGCTCTCAGCCGTCAGCCGTCCGTTGTCAGTTGTCCGTTGATGGCTGTCAGGCCGCGGGCGCGGTGCGCGCTCGTGGCACCGTGAGGGTGCCGTCGCATTCGCCCTCACCCCGGCCCTCTCCCAGAGGGAGAGGGAGAGTTTCGTTGCAGCCTCGATGGTCGCAAAGCGGCCAACAATCGATGATTCGATTGCGAGACTACGCGAAAACCGGCTGGCATCTTCGAAGATGTCACGAACGATGCCGAAAATCTGGTCGTCAGGCGATCAGTTTCGCAGAGCGAACCGCGATCGCCCGACCCGCCCTGCCCCTCCCCAACCCTCCCCAGGCACGGGGAGGGAGAAACAGGAATGAGGCCGCTAGGCACGGGGAGGGAGAAATAGGAATGAGGCTGCCAGCAACGGGGAGGGAGAGAATTGCGGCTGACGGCTGAGAGCTGAGAGCTGAGAGCCGAGAGCCGAGAGCCGAGAGCCGAGAGCTAACAGCTAACAGCTAACAGCTAATAGCTAATAGCTAATAGCTGGCGGCATCGCCGCCTCAGCGTCGCCGCACTGCGACGACGCTGGCCGGCGAGCGGGCGTCTTCGGCGGTTCGTTCGTAGTGGCGTCGCACCAGCGCGACCGCGTCGCTGGCCAGCATGCGGCGGTGCGACTCGGCGTCGAGCCGGGCGAAGCTCGTTTCGATCGACGTCGGCAGCTTGGCCGCGCGGCGCAGCGGGTTGTCGGCCACCAGCACGAGCCGCTCGCGGAGCGAGAGTTGCACGAACTGGCTGGCGTAGGCGAAGTCGGCCGACGCGCCGAGCATCGGTTGATGGAGTGCGAGCTGTTCGGAGAATGCCGCCCGCACGCGCCACGCCAGGCAATCGCCGGCCAGCGCCACGCTGGCGTGCCCCTCGAGCGTATCGAGCATCGCGACGGCGACCGACGCCTGGACCGCCGCGTTCGGCACGGGCCACAGGCTGCGGGCCGCCATCGACAGCAGCTCGCCGGCGTCGCGGACGTGATGGGCATGGGCGCGGATCGTCGCCCACGCCGCCTGGGCGACCAGGGCCGACTCGATCGGATCCATCGGCTCCGGCCCCACGGCCTGGCCCACGCCGACGAGGATCATTCGCCCTTCGAGCAGGAGCCAATCGTGGAAGTTGCCGCTCAGCCGGCGGCGGTCGGAGCTCCAGCCGGCGATTTCGAGCTCCTCCAGGAGCGGCGCGAACGGCGGCAACTGGCCCGTTTGCCGCGAGACGGCCGGCCCGACCGCCGCCGAATGTTCGGCCGGTGGTCCGTCCGCCGCCATTCGCCGCCCCAGCCCGGCCCCCGCCGGCGAGAGAGCGGACCGCAGCGGATTGGTTCCGCGGCCCGCCTCCCGGCTGTGGAGCCGAATCGAATCGTCGATAGTCGGACTGGAAGCCACGCGTAACAGCTCCGAAACAGCGTTAAATCGGTTAAATCCCCGGATTCCGTAAAGCCAGCGGCCAGTCGCCAAACTGCCTAGCTGACATTATTTATCATCGGAGTGGAAGAATGGGGAAATTGAGTATTATACGAAAATTGTGCCGGCCGCTCGATTGGCGCCCTCTCCGGCCCGCAGGGCAGGCTGGCCGAATTGCCGCGGCGCCGCCCCGCGCGCAAAGAAAAACGCCGGACGGGGACACACACCCGCCCGGCGTCGATCACCGATGCAATTACGCTTTACATCAGCCGGCACGATTCAACGGCGTGCCGCGGGGAACTGCAAGCCCCGATTACCGGAACCAGTGGTCGAACACCTTATCCAAAAGCCGGTGCCAGTCGTGCTTGTCCTTGCCTTTGTCATCGTGCTTGTCCCGGTCGTGCTTATCGCGGTCGTGCTTGTCGCGGTCGTGCT